>JAIYAG010000188.1 GCA_027489195.1 Burkholderiales bacterium
CCGCCGCGCGCGCCGCCTGCCCGTTTCCGCCACCGTCCGCGAGGAGCCGTCCCGATGAGCGCCATCCCGTCCGCATTCGCCACCACCGACCTGTGCGACGCCCACGAGGACCGCCTGCTGGACGGCCGGCTCGGCGTCGCCGCACCGCCCTGGATCGCGCTCGGCGCGGTCGAGCGCTTCGCAGGCCCCGCGGTGACGCTGCGCGTGCCGGACGACAACTCGCTGGTGCGCGCCGTGCTCGAGCAGCCAGGCGAGGGCCGCGTGCTGGTCGTCGACGGCGGCGCGAGCACCCGCTGCGCGCTGGTCGGCGGCAAGCTCGGCGAACTCGGCGAGCGCAACGGCTGGCAGGGCGTGATCGTCAACGGCTGCGTTCGCGACGCGGCTGAACTCGATGCCTGCCGCTTCGGCGTGCGGGCACTGCACCTGCATCCGCGGCGCAGCGACCGGCGCGGCCGCGGCGAGCGGGACCCGGTGCTGGCGTTCGCCGGCGTGACGGTGTCCCCGGGTGACTGGATCTACGCCGACCGCGACGGCTGGCTGGTCTCGGCGGGCGGCCCGCTGCCGGGCTGAGCCCTCGTCTCCGGCCGCAGCGCGGCCGGGCATGCACCCCTGCCTGCCGCGCCCGATCCGCGGCCGGGCGGGCACACCAGTTGCCCTGTCGAGCAGGGTGCGGCGCCGCATCGCGGTCTGCCGCGCTCTTCCCAACTCGACAGAAGGATGTGCCATGAACCATCGACTCGATCGCAGCGTCACTGCGCTCGCGGCATCGATCCTGCTGGCCTACGCCTCGGTGTCCGATGCCCAGGATTCGAACCGGGGCAGTCCCGCGCGCACCGACGGCCCTGCCACGGTCACCCAGGCCCCGGCCGCCGCGCAGGCCGTGCGCGACCTGCGCATGTCCGAGCTGATCGGCATGGATGTGCGCAACGCGAAGGGCGAGAACCTCGGCGACGTGACCGACATGGTGGTCGACGTCGAGACCGGCCGCGTCGCCTATGCGGTCGTCGGCATCGGCGGATTCCTCGGCATCGGCGAGAAGCTGTCGGCGTTTCCGTTGAGCGCCTTCAAGCTGAGCCAGGCGAGCCCGCGCAGCGGCGCGACCGCGAGCGGCGAGCGTGCGGCCGCCACCGCCAACCAGATGCTCCCCGGGCGCGGGGCGGGCAGGATGCACATGGTGCTCGACGCGGATCCGCAGCGCCTGAAGCGCGCGCCGAACTTCGACACCAAGGCCTGGCCCGACTGGAACGATCCGAAGTACCGCGGCGAAGTCGACCGCGCCGCCGGCACGGCCTCGACCGCGAAGGCGGGGCGCATGCTGCGCGGCAGCCAGCTGCTCGATGCGGACATCCGCGATCCGAACAGCAAGAACGTCGGCGAGGTCGAAGACCTGGTGATGGACATGCGCACCGGCGCGGTCCGCTATGCGGTGATCGACTTCGACCAGGCCTGGACGCCCGACGACAAGCTGGTGGCCGTGCCGATGAAGGCGTTGCGCGCCTCGGGCGACAAGGGCGAGCTGGTCTTCGCGGGCGACCGGTCGCAGCTCGAGCGCGCGCCCGCGTTCGAGAAGGGCAAGTGGCCCGACCTCAACGGCGGCACCTTTCGTGGCGAGATCGACCGGTCGATGTCGTCGTGGCGCGTCGACCCGACGAGCGCGGCGCGCGGCACCCCGCCGGGCACCGGCATGACGGGCACGACAAGCGACCAGTCGGCGGGCTCGCCGGGATCGCCGGGGGTCACGGGGCGCTGACGGACACGGGGAGCGGGGCGGGGCGCGCTTCCGGGGATGTCCGGACACGCGCCCCGCGCGGGTCAGATCAGACCGTCGAAGGGGATCGCGTCGACGAACTCGCCGTCGGCCACGTCGCCCTGCGCATGGTGCAGCACCACCAGCGCGTTCGCCTCGCTCATCGAACGCAGCACGCCCGAGCCCTGGCTGCCGGTGATCCGAGCCTCGAGCACGCCGTCGGCCCCGGGCTCGACCACCGCCCGCTGGTACTCGGTGCGGCCCGGGCGCTTGCGCAGACGGCCCACGCTGCGCGCGCGCAGCGGCAGCACCGGCCGCGGGCTCGCGCCGGAGAGCCGGATCAGCGCGTCGCGCACGAAGAACAGGAAGGTCACCATCACCGCGACCGGATTGCCGGGCAGGCCGAAGTACCAGGCCTCGCCGACGCGACCGAAGGCCATCGGCCGCCCCGGGCGCATCGCGATCGTCCAGAACGCCACCTCGCCGAGGCGGTCCATCACCTCGCGGGTGAAGTCGGCTTCGCCGACCGACACGCCGCCCGACGACACGATCGCATCGGCATGCCGGCTCGCGGTCAACATCGCGGCTTCGAGCGCCTCGCGTGAATCGGGGACCACCCCCATGTCGACGAGATCGACACCGAGGCGGGTCAGCATGCCGTACAGCGTGTAGCGGTTGCTGTCGTACACGCAGCCCGGGTCGAGCGGCTCGCCGATCGACCTGAGTTCGTCGCCGGTCGAGAAGAAGGCGACCCGCAGGCGGCGCTGCACCGGCACCTCGGCGATGCCGAGCGAGGCGAGCAGGCCGAGGTCGGCCGGTCGGACGAGGCGCCCGGCGCGCAGTGCGGCGCGTCCCCGCGTCAGGTCCTCGCCCCGCAGCCGCCGGTTCTGCCCGACCTGCTGTCCGGCCGGCACGACGACGCGCTCGCCGTCGCGGCGCACCACCTCCTGGATCACGACCGTGTCGCAGCCCGCGGGCATCACTGCGCCGGTCATCACCCGCACCGTCTCGCCGGCGCCGACCGTGCCCTCGAAGGCCACGCCTGCGTAGGCCGTGCCGATGCCGGTCAGGACGGTGTCCGTGTCGAGCGACAGGTCGGCCGATCGCACCGCCCAGCCGTCCATCGCCGAGTTGTCGTGCGCCGGCACGTCGATCGGCGAGATCACGTCGCGGGCCAGCACCCGGTCGAGGGCCGAGCGGATCGCGACCCGCTCGATGCAGTCCACCGGCTCGACGAAGCGCTCGATCGCCTCCCGCGCCCGGGCTACCGGCACCGCCTTCGGATCGAAGTCGGACAGGCAGGAGACGATCTCTGCGAGCGTGGTGCGTGCGGTCATCGGGAGGGGGCCTGCGGCAGGGGCGGTTCGAGATCGGGTTCGCGCTCCCAGCGCTCGAGTTCTTCCGCGGTGTTGATGTTGCGGAACGCCGCCTCGTCGTCGAAGTCCACCTCGACGACCCGGAGCGGGGCGTACCAGGCATCGATGCGGCGTCGCCCCGAGGCGAGGAAGGCCTCGAGGTGGGCCCGCAGCGAGCGATCGACCAGCGCGAACACGGGGTGCGGCTGCTCGCCGGTACGCGCGACCGCGAGCTGGGCATCGGCCTGTGCCAGGGCCCGCGCCAGCCGCGCCACCAGGTCCGCCGGCAGGAACGGCGAGTCGCAGGGGGCGGTCACGATCCAGGGCGTCACCGCGTGCGCCATCGCGGCGTGCAGGCCGGCCAGCGGCCCGGCGAAGTCCACGACCTCGTCAGCGAAGACCGGTGCGCCGAACCGGCGCCAGGCGTCGAGATTGCGGTTCGCGTTGATCGCGAGCGTGCCGACCTGCGGCGCGAGGCGCTCGATCACGTGGGCGGCCATCGGGCGACCCCGGAAGGTGCGAAGACCCTTGTCGGTACCGCCGCCGTCCGCGCCCATGCGGCGGCCGAGGCCGCCGGCGAGCACGATGCCGGTGATCGCCGCACGCTCGGGGGCGGGGCGGATCATGGGGCCGGCGGGGCGTCCACGAAGCGCTCGCGGCCCGTGAACAGCAGGTAGTGGCGCCCCTGGCAGCGGCCGATCATCGTGATGCCGATCCGTGCCGCGAGCTCGTGGCCCATCCCGGTCAGTCCGGAGCGCGACATCAGCACCGGGATGCCCATCTGCGCACACTTGATGACCATCTCGGAGGTGAGGCGCCCGGTGGTGTAGAAGATCGTGTCCGCACCCCCGATGCCCTGCAGCCACATCCAGCCGGCGATCGCGTCGACCGCATTGTGGCGGCCGACATCCTCGACGAAGCGCAGGATCGTCGGCATCGAGCCGTCGCGCGGGTTGGTGCAGAGTGCGCAGCCGTGCACCGCGCCCGCGATCTTGTAGATCGACTCGTGGCGCCGCACCTGCTCCATCACCGCATAGACCGATGCCTGCGAGACGCGCGCGTCCTGCGGCAGGCGGATCGTGTCCAGGCTCTGCATCAGGTCGCCGTAGACCGTGCCCTGGCCGCAGCCGGTGGTGACGGTGCGGCGACCGAGGGTCGCATCGAGCGCCGCCTCGCGCCCGCTCCGGGCCCACAGCGCCGTGCCCTCGTCGCGCAGGCTGCGCGATGTGATCGCGACCGACCCGGTCTCCCAGTCGACCTGGACCGCGGCGAGCTCGTCGATCGACTCGACCAGGCGCTGGTTCCGCAGCCAGCCGAGTGCCAGGTGCTCGGGCGCCGCGCCCAGCGTCATCAGCGTGACCAGCTCGCGCCGATCGAGGTACAGCGTCAGCGGATGCTCGCCGGCGATCGGCGTCGGCACGCTGCGGCCGGTCTCGTCGATCGCATCGACGGTGGTGGTCACCGGGCGGGCGTGGTCGGTGAGCGCGAGCTGGGCCACGCGGATGGGGCGGGTCATCAGCCGCCGATGTAGCTCATCTCGATCTTGCGCAGCCCCTCGGTGCGGCTCGAGCGGATCTCGGAGTAGCGGTCCGCGCGCTGCGACCAGAGGTGCGCGATCGCACCGGCGAGCCGGGCATCGTCCGTGTCGCCGCGGACCAGGCCGCGCAGGTCGTGCC
>JAIYAG010000434.1 GCA_027489195.1 Burkholderiales bacterium
CACGTCGAACGGCGCCTTGGCGGCGAGCTTCTGCGCTTCGCGGGCCGCGGCGCCGGTGTCGAGCTTCGCGACGATCTCCTCGAGCATCATCCGGCCCGAACCGAACACCTCGCCGGCCTCGAAGACCATCGGCACCGCCATGACCTGGCGCGCGTCGACCTCGGCCTGGAACGCGCCGCCCTCGATCACGGTCGTGCGGATCCTCGGGTTGAGGATCGCCATCAGGGCGAGCGCCTGGACCACGTCCGGGCAGTTGTGGCAGGTCAGCGACATGTAGACGTCGAAGTCGAGGTCCTGCTCGAGGGCCTTGATCGCGTCGATCACGTCCTGCTCGACCTTCGGCGGATGGCCGCCGGTCCACAGCAGCGCCAGCACCAGCGAGGTGAACTCGTGACCGAGCGGCAGGCCGCCGAAGCGCAGCCGCGGCGTGTCGCCCGCGCGCTGCAGGCTGAACGACGGACGACGCGCGTCGGCACCGTCGAGACGCAGCGAGATCTTGTCGGCGCGGCAGGCCTGGATGGCCTGCAGCAGCTCGAGCATCTGCGCCGAGGTCGCGCTGTCGTCGAGCGAGGCGACCAGCTCGATGGGCTGCTGCACGCGTTCGAGGTAGGCGGCGAGCTGAGTCTTGAGGGCGGCGTCCAGCATGTCGTGCTCCTTGGATTCGATGCGGTGCGGGGATGTGCACCGGGGGAAGCGTCGAGGCGGCGGCCTCGTGGGCAATGCCGCTGCGGGATCGGGCGCGGCGCCTCAGGCGGGCGCCCGATCGGACAGCGGAACTGTCCCGGTGCGCCGATCGGGGATCGGCACACCGGTCGTCCGACCGGCCTCGATCAGATCTTGCCGACCAGCTCCAGCGACGGGGTCAGCGTCGAGGCGCCTTCGTTCCACTTGGCCGGGCAGACCTGGCCGGGGTTCTTCGCCACGAACTGGGCGGCCTTCAGCTTGCGCAGGGTCTCCTTGACGTCGCGGGCGATCGCGTTGTCATGGATCTCGGCGGTCTTGATGACGCCGTCCGGGTTGATGATGAAGGTGCCGCGCAGCGCCAGGCCTTCCTCAGGGATGTGCACGCCGAAGGCGTTGGTCAGCGTGTGGGTCGGGTCGCCGACCAGCGGGAACTTCGCCTTGCCCACGGCCGGCGAGGTCTCGTGCCACACCTTGTGCGAGAAGTGCGTGTCGGTCGTGACGATGTAGACCTCGGCGCCGGCCTTCTGGAACTCGGCGTAGTTGTCGGCGGCGTCCTCGACCTCGGTCGGGCAGTTGAAGGTGAACGCGGCCGGCATGAAGATCAGGACCGACCACTTGCCCTTGAGCGTCTCGGCGGACACGGGCACGAACTTGCCGTTGTGGAAGGCGGTCGTCGAGAACGGCTGGACGGTGGTGTTGATGAGCGACATGGATGGACTCCGTGGTTCGGGTGGGTGATCGGGAAACGGTGAAGCGGTTCGGTGAGGCGATTCGGTGCTGCGGTTCGGCGGGTCGATCCCGCAAAGCGATGCGCGGCGGATCTGCGACAGGACGCAGTGTGGGCTGTCGCTCTGCATCGATCCAACGGATAATACCGATCTGATTGATCGGAGCACCCGATGAGCGCCCTGCCCTCGCTGCGTCAGCTGTCGTACCTGGTGAAGCTGTCCGAGAAGCTCAATTTTACGCAGGCCGCCGAGGCCTCGTTCGTCACCCAGTCCACCTTGTCGGGCGGCATCCAGGAGCTCGAGCGCCAGCTTGGCGTCCAGCTGGTCGAGCGGGACCGGCAGCACGTGCGGATGACCCCGATCGGCGACGAGGTGGTCGAGCGCGCCCGCGCGCTGCTGTCGATGGCAACCGACCTCGTCCAGCGTGCCTCCAGCGCAGCCGAGCCGATGACCGGCCTGCTGCGGCTCGGGGCGATCCCGACGATCGCGCCGTTCATGCTGCCGGTGCTGGTCCGCACCGCCCGCGAGCGCCATCCGCGGCTGCGCTTCGCGCTGCGCGAGGAGACCACGGCCCGGTCGCTCGAGCAGCTGCGCGACGGCTCGCTCGACTTCGCGCTGATCGCCCTGCCCTACGACACCACCGGGCTGCTGGTGCGGCCGCTGTTCGACGACGAGCTGTGGCTGATCGCCGCCGAGGGCGACCCGGCCGTCCGGCCCGCCCGGTCCTCGGTGGACCAGCTCGACACGCAGCGCCTGCTGCTGCTCGAGGAGGGGCACTGCCTGCGCAGCCACACGCTGCAGGGCTGCGGGCTGGCCGAGCGCGCGAACGCGACCGGCATCGAGGCGACCAGCGTCACGACGCTGGTGCAGATGGTCGAGGAGGGGCTGGGCATCGCGCTGCTGCCGGAGATGGCGCTGCGCGCAGGGCTGCTGGCCGGCACGTCGGTGGTCGCGCGGCCGATCGGCTCGCCCGCACCGCGGCGGGGGATCGCGCTGGTGGCGCGCGCCAGCACCGCACGCCTCGCCGAGTTCGAGGCGCTCGCCGCGATCGCGACGACGCTCGGGCGCGAACCGAAGCGGCGCAGGCCGAAGGCTGCGGCCTGAGGCCGGGCGGGCGCTCAGCGGCGTCGCGAGGCGAGCACGAGGCTCGCGAGCGCACCGATCGCCACCAGCGTGAACCAGGCGCCGCCCCAGACCTCGAAGGGCAGCCCGAGGAGCGTCGCCTTCGAGGCGTCCGCGCAGGTGGCGCCGACCTTGAAGAGCGAGGGCAGCCAGGCGTCGAGCTGCAGCGACATCAGCGTGCGGTCGGCCCAGGTGAAGGCGCAGGAGAGCGTCTTGGCGGCCACGGTGTGCTGGTGCCACGCGGCGAGCGCCCCGCCCGCGGCGAGCGCGAGCAGCGCCACGCCACCGGCGGCACCCGCGCCCCGGGGCGCCGCGCGGGCGGCCAGCGCCGCGACCAGCGCGACCACCGCCACCGCGATCAGCACGAGCCGCTGGATGACGCACCAGGGACAGGGCTGGATGTCGAAGGCGTGCTGGGCCACCAGGGCCACCGCGAGCGCGGCGAGGCTGCCCGCGCCGATCGCGGCCAGCAGCCCGGCGGTGCGCGGGGCGCGCGAAGGGCGCAGGGACGAGTAGGGACGCGGCATGGCGGGATGATAGCCCGCCCGTGCGGGCGACGCCCCGGGATGCCGCGCCCGGCGGCCGAGCCGCCGACGGGACCGTCCGAGGCCCGCGATCGGGCGGACCGACCGGCGCGCGGTCCCCGCCGGGTGGCGCACGTGGCGAGCCACTGCCGGCGTAGGATGGTCGTGACTTTCCGACGAGCCGCCCCATGAAGCGAGACACCTACCCCGACCCGTCCGCCGTGACGTCCGCCGTGACGTCCGCAGCACTGGCCGCCGAGCCGCCCCCCGATGCCGAGCTGCCGCCCCAGGAGGTCGCCACCGAGGTCCTGCTCGAGAAGTACGCCAAGCGCGACGAGCGCACCGCGGCCGAGGTGCTCGGGCGCACCGCGCGGGCGCTCGCCCGCGACGACGCGCAGGCCGCCCGCTTCGCCGAGGCGATGCGCGAGGGCTTCGTGCCAGGCGGGCGCATCGCGTCGGCGGCCGGCACCGGCATCCAGGCGACGCTGATCAACTGCTTCGTGCAGCCCATCGGCGATCACATGGCGGGCGAGGACGACGGCGTGCCCAGCATCATGCGCGCGCTCGAGCAGTCGGCCGAGACCATGCGCCGCGGCGGCGGCGTCGGCTACGACTTCTCGTCGATCCGGCCGGCCGGCGCGATCGTGCGCGGCACGGCGTCGCGCGCCTCGGGACCGGTCAGCTACATGCGCGTGTTCGATGCGATGTGCAAGACCGTCGAGAGCGCCGGCGCACGGCGCGGCGCGCAGATGGGCGTGCTGCGCTGCGACCATCCCGACATCGAGGCCTTCGTCACCGCCAAGCGTACGCCGGGCGAGCTCACGCAGTTCAACGTCAGCGTCGCGGTCACCGACGCGCTGATGCGCGCGGTCGAGGCCGACGCCGACTTCGAGCTCGTCCACCGGGCCGAACCCTCCGAGGGTGTCCCCGGCGCGCGTCGCCGCGACGACGGGCTCTGGGTCTACCGCAGCGTGCGCGCCCGCGCGCTGTGGGACCTGGTGATGCGCTCGGCGTACGGCTACGCCGAGCCGGGCGTGCTCTTCATCGACACCGTCAACGCGCGCAACAACCTGTCGTACTGCGAGACGATCGTCGCGAGCAATCCGTGCGTGACGGGCGATACCTGGGTGATGACCGCCGACGGCCCGCGCACCGTGGCGCAGCTGATCGGCCGCCCGTCGACGCTGCTCGTCGACGGGCGGTGCTGGTCGACAGATCCGCGCGGCTTCTTCGCAACCGGCCGCAAGCCGGTTCTGCGGCTGCGGACGACCGAAGGCCATTCGCTGCGCCTCACCGCGGACCATCCGGTCTGGCGGGTCGGAGCCGGCGTCACCGGTTGGGTCGAGGCGGGGCGCCTGACGCCCGGCGAGCGAATCCGCCTGAACGACCATCGATCGCTCGACGGCTGGACCGGAGACGGCGACGCCGATGACGGATACCTGCTCGGTCTGCTGATCGGGGACGGCGCGTTCGGCAGTCGGGGCGCCACGCTGAGCGTCTGGGACACGGGCTTCGCGCGCTACGCCGACGGCACCCCGGCATGTTCGGGCGCCGCGGCTGCGGTCATGGCCCGCGCCGAACACGCATTGCGCCACTACCCGCACCGAAGCGACTTTCGAGGCTGGATGGAGGTGCCCGGGCGCGGCGAGTTCCGGATGTCGACCCGCGCGCTCACCGATCTCGCGGCGCGCTACGGCATCGTGCCGGGCACCAAGCGCATCGGCCCCGTCATCGAGCGCGCCTCTTCCGACTTCCAGCGCGGTCTGCTCCGAGCCCTGTTCGATGCCGACGGCAGCGTCCAGGGGACCCAGGCGAAGGGAGTCAGCGTTCGGCTGTCGCAGAGCGACCTCGACACGCTGCACGCGGTCCAGCGGATGCTGCTTAGGCTGGGCATCGCGTCGAGCGTGTACGAACGCCGTCGCGTCGCGGGCGCGCGCGTGCTCCCAGACGGCCGAGGCGGGCATGCGCTGTACCCGACCCTACCGCAGCACGAGCTGGTGGTCGCACGCGAGAACCTCGCGCGCTTCGCCGACATCGTCGGCTTCGAGGA
>JAIYAG010000224.1 GCA_027489195.1 Burkholderiales bacterium
GGATCGCGGCCGAGATCCTGCGCTTCGACAAGAGGGGCTGAAAAGCCGGCGGTGGCGGTCACCGCCGGCGGGCGCGCAGAGGGCCACACCGGCCGGGCGTGCGCCCGGCCTGCCGACCCGTCAGCCGCCGACGTAGACCGCGCGGTAGTCCTGTGCGGTCTGCACCGGGCGCGTCAGGTCCTTGCGCAGCACCGACGGGTTGCGCACGCCGATCGGCGGGGGCGTGCGCAGCGACTGGTAGCGCTGCAGCGTGCCGTCGGCCCGCATCGTCGCGAGCTCGGCCCGCGCCTGCTCGGCGGTCTTCGGCGCGACGGACGCCGGCAGCTTCGGGGCCGGCGGGAACGTGCTGACCCCCTTGGGGCCGGCCGCGTTCGCCTGAGCGGCGAAGGGCAGCAGGACGGCGGCGCAGCCGATGGCGAGGGTTCTGGACAGCGTCATGGCATGATTCCTTGGGAGGGGTTGGACGACGAACTCGGACCCTTCGGCCCGGCAGGGCGGGCGGACGACACCGCCATGGCATGCACTCTGCGCGTCGCGCCGCGACACCGTGGCGACGTGGACATTACGGAATCGTCAGTCAGCCCGCGCGACCCCGCGACGACTCACCGACATGCGAATCCTCCTCGTCGAAGACACCCCACGGCTCGCCGACTACGTCGCCCGCGGCCTGCGCGAGAACGGCCATGTCGTCGACGTGGCCCACGACGGCATCGACGGTCGCCATCTCGCGCTGGAAGGCGAGTACGACGTCGTGCTGCTCGATGTGATGCTGCCGGGCGTCGACGGATTCGGCGTGCTCGAGGCGATGCGACGCGCGGAGCGGCCGGCGGCGGTGCTGATGCTGACCGCCCGCGATGCCGTGGAGGACCGGGTGCGCGGCCTGCGCGGTGGCGCCGACGACTACATGGTCAAGCCCTTCGCCTTCTCCGCGCTGCTGGCGCGCATCGAGGCGCTCGGGCGGCGCGGACGGCGCGACGCCGACCCGGCACCCATCGGGACCCTTCGGCTCGCCGACCTGGAGCTCGACCTGCTGCGCCGGCGCGCGAATCGCGGCGGCGAGCGGCTCGAGCTGACCGCCAAGGAGTTCACCCTGCTGACGCTGCTGCTGCGGCGCCGGGGCGAGGTGCTGTCGCGCACGGTGCTCGCCGAGCAGGTCTGGGACATGCATTTCGACAGCGACACCAACCTCGTCGAGGTGGCGATCCGCCGGTTGCGCGCCAAGCTCGACGATCCCTTCGAGCAGAAGCTGCTGCACACCGTGCGCGGGATGGGCTACGTGCTCGAGGATCGCGGACCGTGACGCGCACGGGCGCCGGCACGTCGCTCAGCCTGCGCCTGTCTCTGTCGCTGGCCTCGCTCGCCGTGGTCGCGCTCGGGACGGTCTGCGCCGTGGTCTACGTGGCCACGGCCGCGAACCTCGAGGCCCGTCAGCAGTCGGAGCTCGACGAGAAGGCGACCCTGGTGCGGCACCTGGTCCGCGAGGCCGAGCCGGACGCCGACGCGATCGGACTGAAGCGCCTGCTGGAGGACGTGGGCATCGGCTACGCCGGGGTGATGCTGCACCTGGCCCCGCCGGGCGCGTCCCCGCTCTTCGTGTCGCCCGGATGGATCGCTGCGCCGTCGCAGCGCCAGCGGATCCTGCATACCGCGATGCCGTGGGCGCCCGCGCCCGGCGGCGTGGTGGTGGCCGAGCTGCGGCTCGACATGCGCGACGACGACCGCCTGCTGGCCGGACTCGCGGCCACCCTGCTCGTCGCGGCGCTGGCCGGTGCGCTCGCCACGGCGATCGCCTCGCACGCGCTGGTGCGGCGCGGCCTGGCGCCGGTGGCGCGGCTGGCCGCGCAGCTGCGGCGCATCCGGCCGGGCGACGGCACCGTGCGGCTCGAGGGCAGTCCCCGCCACCGCGAGCTGCAGCTGTTCGTCGAGCGGTTCGAGACGCTGCTGGGCGAGGTGGACACGGCCTATGCGCAGCTGGCCGCCTTCAACGCCGACGTCGCGCACGAGCTGCGCACGCCGCTGGCGGTGCTGATCGCCGACAGCGAGGTCATGCTGTCCCGACCGCGTACCGATGCCCAGTGGCGCGAGGCGAGCGGTCGCCATCTCGAGGACCTGCGACGGCTCGCCGCGATCGTGTCGGACATGCTGTTCCTCGCCCGTGCCGATCGCGCCGCCGCGGATCGCGCCGTCAGCCTGCCGAGCCTGGCCACGCTGGTGCGCGAGGTCGTCGAGTTCCACGAGGCGGCGTTCGAGGAGCAGCGACTGTCGGTCGGCGTCATCGGCGACGCGTCGGGCCGCTTCGATGCCGAGCTCCTCAAGCGCGCGGTCTCCAACCTGCTGTCCAACGCGGCGCGATACGGCCGGCCGGGCAGCGCGGTCGAGGTCGAGCTCTCGCGCGCCGCGCCCGACACCGTGCGCCTGGCCGTGCGCAACGCCGGACCGCAGATCGCCGCCGAGGCCCTGCCCCGGCTCTTCGACCGGTTCTACCGGGCGGACACCGCCGGCGAGCCGGCCGACGATCACCACGGACTGGGCCTGGCGATCGTCGCCGCGATCGCGCGGATGCACGGCGGACGGCCCTTCGCGCGCTCGGCGCAGGGCACGACCGAGATCGGGATCGAGCTCGTCGACCGGCCGGCCTCAGCCGGCTGAGGCCCGCGCCGCCGCGAACGCGACGAACCAGTCGATCGAACCGGGATTGGACATCGCCGAGCGGTTGCAGGCACGCTCCGGCGGCTGTCCGAGCAGGATCTTCTTGACCGGCACCTCGAGCTTCTTGCCCGAGATCGTCCGCGGCACCTCCGGGATCTCGAACACGTCGTTCGGCACGTGGCGCGCCGAGAGCTGCGTGCGGATCGCGTCGAGCAGCCGGCGCTTGAGCGGATCGGTCAGCGGGTGCGGGGCGCGGGGCACCACGAACAGCGCCATGAACGACTCGCGCCCGAGGTACTCGAGGTCGATGACCAGCGAGTCGGCCACCTCGTCGAAGCCCTCGACGACCCGGTAGAGCTCGCTCGTGCCCATCCGGATGCCGTGCCGGTTGATCGTCGAGTCGGACCGGCCGTAGATCACGCCCGTGACCGTCTCGGGCCGGCGCTCGAGCTTGAGCCAGTCGCCGTGCCGCCAGACGCCGGGATAGACGTCGAAGTAGCTGTCGAAGTAGCGCTTGCCCTGCGCGTCGCCCCAGAAGCGCAGCGGCATCGACGGCATCGGCTTGGCACACACCAGCTCGCCGACCTCGCCGTAGATCGCCCGACCCGCGTCGTCGTACGCGTAGACGGCCGCACCCAGCCCGCGCGCCTGCATCTCGCCCGCATAGACGGGCGCGGTCGGACAGGTGCCGAGGAAGGCGGTGTTCGGGTCGGTGCCGCCGCTGATGGACGCGAGCAGCACGTCGGGGTGGACGTGCCCGTAGATCCAGCGGTAGCCGTCCTCGGTGAGCGGCGAGCCGGTGGCGCCGACGGTGCGCAGCGACGACAGGTCGAAGCGCTCGCGAGGGCTCGCGCCGTGCTTGACGTTGAGCTGCACGAACGCGGGCGACAGCCCGAAGAAGGTCGCGCGCTCGCGCTCGGCGAAGCGCCACAGCGTGCCCAGATCGGGGTAGCCCGGGTTGCCGTCGTAGAGCAGCACGGTGCTGCCCGGGATGAGGGCCGACACCGTCATGTTCCACATGATCCAGTTGGTCGACGTGAACCAGAAGAACGTGTCGTCCTCCCCGAGATCGCTGTGGATCAGCATCGCCTTGAGGTACTCGAGCGTCGTGCCGCCGTGGCCGTGGACGATGGGCTTGGGCATGCCGGTGGTGCCCGACGAGTAGACGATCCACAGCGGATGGTCGAAGGGCACCGGCTGCGGGACGAAGGGCGCGGGCTGCGCGAGCGCATCGGCCCAGCGCACCACCGGCACGCGGCGGGCGGGCGCGCCGTCGCGGGCCGGCACCTCGATCGCGTCGCCGAGCGAGGCCTGCGGATCGAGATACGGCACCAGCACCACCGCCTCGACCGAGGGCAGCTGCGCGACCAGCTCGCGCACCGTGTCGAGCCGGTCGAAGTCCTTGCCGCCGTAGCGGTAGCCGTCGACGGCGAACAGCAGCCGGGGCTCGATCTGCCGGAAGCGGTCGAGCACGCCCGCGGCCCCCATGTCGGGCGCGCAGCTCGACCAGATCGCGCCGCGCGAGGTGCTCGCGAGCACCGCGGTCATCGACTCCGGGATGTTCGGCATGTACGACACCGCACGGTCGCCGAAGCCCACGCCGAGCCGCGCCATCGTCGCGGCCAGCGCGCCCGTCTCGGCGGCGAGCGTGCCCCAGCTCACCTCGCGCCGCTCGACGATCTCGGACGAGAACACGATCGCGCTGCGGTCGGCCCAGCCCGGCTCGGCGGCGCGCCACAGCATCTGGTCGGCATAGTTGACGGTGGCGCCGTCGAACCAGACCGCGCCGGGCATCTTCGCCTCGCGCAGCACCTCGCGGTACGGCGTGAACGCGCGCATCCCGCAGAAGGTCCAGATCGACGTCCAGAACGCCTCGGTCTCGTCGACCGACCATTGCCACAGCGACTCGTAGTCCGGGAAGTCGAGGCCGCGCTCGCGGCGCAGCCAGTCGGTGTAGCGGGTCAGCGTCGCGCGCGCGATCCGCTCGGGCGACGGACGCCAGATCGGCTCGGCGGCGGGCAACGAGGACGAGGCGGTCATCGGGAAGTCTCCGTGTCTCGGGTCGGATGGGCGTCGCGTCGGCCCGCGGGGCGCGCGCGTCGTCTCAGAAGAAGGCGTGCGCGACCGCGGCCTCGAGCGGCATGCCCGCCGCGTGCGCGCGCTGCACCACGGTCCAGCAGTGCCGATACGACGCGCGGTCGTGCAGATCGCCGGCGAAGTCGATCGGGCCCCAGCCCGCGGCCTGTGCAGCCAGCAGGATGTGCCCGGCCCGCTCGACCTCGGCATGCCCCGGGCTCATCGCCTCGACGATCGGCGCGATCTGCGACGGGTGGATGCTCCACATCCGCAGGAAGCCGAAGCGCTCGCGGGCGATCCGCGCGTCCGAGCGCACGGCCTCCGGGTCGCGCAGCGCCAGCGACACGTTGTGCGCGGGCACGACCGCATGCGCCAGCGCGGCCGACACCAGGGCGGTCTTGGCGCGGACCAGCAGCGGATGCTCGAACTGCGCCGGCGAGCGCATCGCGTCGAAGCCGAGCGCGCCGTGGTGGGCACTGACGAAGTCCATCACGCCGAAGTCCAGCGTCTCGACCTCGGCGAGCGCTGCGATCGCACCGGCCTGCTCGAGCGCGCCGTGAGTCTCGATCAGCACGTGGACCGGCGGGGCCGCGCAGCCGGCGAGCGCCGCGCGCCGCGCGATGAAGTCGAGCATCCGCGCGACGTCGGCCACGCCCTCGGGCTTGGGCAGGGTCAGGTAGGCGATGCGCTCGCCGGCCCCGGCCAGCAGGATCTCGACGTCGTCGCGCCAGTGCGGATGCGTGACGTCGTGCACCCGCACGCCGATGCGCCCGCCCGCGTCCGACGTGCCCGCGAGCACCCGTGCGACCATCGTCGCATGCTCGCGCTCGGCGCCGACGGTCGCGCCGTCCTCGCAGTCGCAGGTGAGATCGAAGGCGCCGCGCAGCTCGCGCTGCAGGGCGATCGCCTTGGCGATCATCTTCTCGTTGCCGGCGATGTGCTCGCACGGCGCGATCACCGGCAGCGTGCGGCCCGGCGCGTGGAGCGCATCGCGGGGGTGGACGGCGGAAGCGGACGTCGGAGCGCTCATCGCATCGGGGGCATCGGGGAACGCGCTCGAAGGTAGCACAGGCCTCGGCGCCCGCCGGGCGCGACGGTCCCCCGTCCGGATCAGCGCGGCGCGGCGACTGCGGTCGGCCCGGCCGCGCCCGCGGGCGCCGTGCCGCGCGGCGCGCTCGGCTCGAAGGCCAGCCCCTGCCACTGGGCGAGCGAGCGCTCGATCGAGGCCGCCACCTCCGCCACGCTGGCATCGGGCGCCGGCGGGTCGATGTCGTAGCCGAGCGAGTTGAAGATGCGCCCCCAGGCCGCCTGCGCGTTCGCATAGGCGATGTGCCGCTGGTATTCGGAGAGCAGCGCGCGGGCCTCGTTGCGGACCACATCGAGATCGCCCTCGATGCGGGCCGCCGCGGCCGCGCGCGAGAAGCCGAGCAGGCGCTGGTCGACCGCGGCGCTGACGGCGA
>JAIYAG010000535.1 GCA_027489195.1 Burkholderiales bacterium
TCGACGAGGCGGTCCGCACGATCCTCCAGACCCAGAGCCTCGACATGCGCCGGCTCAACGAGACGACCTACCTGGTGTTTCCGGCCACCACCGCGAAGACGCGCGAGTACGTGCCGCTGGAGGCGCGGACCTTCTTCCTGTCGAACGTCGACGCGAAGCAGGCCGCGACGCTGGTCCGGACGGTCGTGAAGTCGCGCGACGTCTTCATCGACGACCGGCTGAACATGATCGTGGTGAAGGACACCCCCGAGGCGATCCGCCTCGCCGCCCAGCTGATCGCGAACATCGACGTCGCCGATCCGGAGGTCGTGCTCGAGGTCGAGGTCCTCGAGATCTCCGTCTCGCGCCTGCAGGAGCTGGGCATCCGCTACCCGACCCAGATCGGCTACGGGCTGGCGCCCGCCACCAACGTGACCGGAGCCGCCGTCGCGCAGGTCCTGACCCGCTCGAACTGGGGCGAGCAGGTCGCGCAGATCGCCAGTCCCTCGCTGGTCGCGAACCTCCGGGCGACCGACGGATCGGTCAACCTGCTGACGAACCCGCGGATCCGGGTCCGCAACAAGGAGAAGGCCCGCATCCAGGTCGGCGAGAAGGTGCCGGTGTTCACCACACAGTTCGCCGGCACCGGCATCGGCACCAGCAATGCGATCGGCGCCTCGACGACCTACATCGACGTCGGTCTGAAGGTCGAGGTCGAGCCGCAGGTGCACCTCGAGAACGAGGTGGCGATGAAGGTGCTGCTCGAGGTGTCCAACATCCTCGAGCAGGTGAACGGCCCGGCGCAGACGACCGCGTACCGGATCGGCACCCGCCAGGCGCAGACGGTGCTGCGGCTCGCCGACGGCGAGACGCAGGTGCTCGCCGGGCTGATCCAGGATTCCGAACGGCTGAACGCCAGCCGGGTGCCCGGGCTCGGCCGGCTGCCGATGCTCGGCAAGCTCTTCTCCAACGAGCTGACGCAGACCGAGAAGACCGAGATCGTGCTGATGATCACGCCGAGGATCGTCCGCGATCTCGGTCGCTCCACCGAGTCCGGGCGCGGGCTGGCGGCCGGGACCGACGCCGCCGCGGGCACGCCGCCGCTGCTGCTGTCGGCCGGCGCGGGCACCGCGCTCGATCCGGCCGGCGGCGACGGCGGGCCGGGTCCGGCGAGGCGAGCGGGCCGCCCCGCAGCGTCCGATGCCCCGCCGCCCGCGCCGCCCGATGGCGCCGCGCCGCCACCGCCACCGGGCCCCCTGGCCGCCGTAGCCGCAGCGCGCCTGTCGCTGAGCCTGCCCGCCGAGGTCCGCGGCGGCCAGAGCGTGTCGATCGAGCTCAGGCTCGAGGGCGCGACGCTCGCCCGCGGCGCGGAGGTCGAACTCGCCTACGACCCGTCGGCCTTCGGTATCCCCGGGCCCTTGGTGACCGGTGGCAGCGGCCGCGCCGTCGTGACGCTGCAAGGGCCCGAGGGCGGGCCGCAGGTCGGTCGCCTGGTCCTGCAGGCGAGCCCGGGCGGTGCGCGCGGGGGCACGGTCTCTGTCGCGTCGGTCGCCGCGCGGCTCGCCGACGGCACGGCCGCGCAGGGCATCGCGCTGCCGCAGCCGTTCACCGTGGGGATCCTGCCGTGACGGGCCGGACGAAGGCGCGGCGCGTCTCGAGGGGCTTCACGCTCGTGGAGCTGGTCGCGGCGCTGGCCATCCTGGCCGTGCTCGCGTCGGTCGCCGTCGCCCCGCTGCGCCTCGAGCGGCAACGGATGCAGGAGCGCGAGCTTCGCGCTGCGCTGCGCGAGATCCGCGACGCGCTCGACGCGCACAAGCGGCTGGTCGACGAGGGCCGGATCGCCGTCACGGTGCCGGGCGGGTCCGGCTACCCGGTTTCGCTGGACGTCCTCGCGCGGGGCTTCACCGATGCGTCGCGTCCCGACGGCGGTCGCATCTACCTGCTGCGCCGCGTGCCGCGCGATCCGTTCGAGCCGGATCCGTCGATTCCCGCCGCCCGGACCTGGGGGCTGCGAAGCTATGCGAGCCCGCCCGAGCGGCCCCAGCCCGGAGCGGACGTCTTCGACGTCCATTCGAGGTCGGCCGGTGTCGGTCTGAACGGCACGCCGTACAGGGAGTGGTGATGACGCCCCGCTGCCGCCCGTCGCGCGCCCGTGGCTTCACCCTGGTCGAGGTGCTGGTCGTGCTGGCGATCATCTCGCTGATGGTGGCGATCGCCGTGCCTCGGTACGTGGACCGTCTCGAGGACGCACGGGAGGCCGCGCTTCGCGAGAACCTCAAGGTGATGCGGGTCGCGATCGACCGGTTCCAGGCCGATACGGGGCGCTTCCCCAGGAGCCTGGACGAATTGGTCGAGCGCCGGTACCTGTCGGGCGTGCCGCTGGATCCGGTGACCGAACGGTCCGATACCTGGATCGAGATCGCCGCGGGCGAGACCGATCCGGGCGCGACCGGCCTGGGCGACGTTCGCAGCGGTGCCGAAGGCGCCGCCCGAAGAGGAGGGCGCCTTGCGGACCTGTAGCGGCCCGTGCCGAGGGCGGCACCACGTCAAGCGCCGGCGCCTTGCGGCGCGGCCCCGAGCGCGCGGCTGGGCGCTGCTCACCGCGTTGCTCGCGGCGCTGCTGGTGGGCCTGGCGGGCATGACCGCCCAGGTGTCCGCGCGTGTCGAGCGCGAGCGCGAGCGCGAAGACGAGCTGCTGCGTGCCGGCGCAGCGATCGCGCGGGCGCTGGCGAGCTATCGGGCGTCGCCGCTGGCACCGGTGCAGGAGCTCCCGAAGGAGCTGGCGGAGCTCGTCGAGGACCGGCGCGGGCCGCGCGTGCTGCGCCACCTGCGGACAGTGCCGCTCGACCCCGCCACCGCCCGACGCGACTGGATCGTCGTCCGGGAAGCGGGTCGTGTCGTCGGCGTGAGATCGTCGTCGACGCGCCCTCCGTTGCGCAAGGTCGGGTTCCCGCCCGAATACGCCGCGTTCGAGAAGGCCCGGACCCTCGGCGACTGGACGTTCACCGCCGCCGCCGCCGCCGCCGCCGGGCCGCCCCCGCCCGGCAGGCCGACCGCTTCTCAGGGTCCGTCGAGATCCGAGGCACCCGCCGCGGGGGCCGGTCCGGCCGCGCCGCCCGCTCCGTCTCTCTTTCCGTCTCCCTTCACGTCTCCCTTCACGTCTCCCTTCACGTCTCCCGTCCCGCCCGCATCCGCATCCGCATCCGCATCCGCATCTGCATCCCCGTCCGCTCGCCCGACCTCGCCGTCGCCGATGCAGATCCCGTCCCCGCGCCCGAATCCGGAGAGCCCCCAGTGATGAATGCGGCCCTGGCATACAACGACATCAAGCCCGCCATGAATTCTCGCAAGTCATCGTCCCCCACCGCCGTGGCCCGGGCGGCGAACGAATCTCCCGGCGCCGAGCCGGCAGTCGCGCAGGGCCGGGACCTTGAAGACGGCGCGTTCGCGCCGACCCCTCAGGAGCTCGAGCGGCTGCTGTTCGCGATCGAGTCGTCCCAGCAGATCGACAAGCGCTTCCAGTTCTTCCTCTGGGCACAAGGTGTGCTGCAGTCGTTCATCCCGCACCAGACGCTGATCTGCGCGACCGGCAACCTCGACACCGAGCAGTTCGAGGTCGACGTGTTCTCGAGCGACGCGATCACGCAGGAGAAGCAGCCGGAACTGTGGGAGGCGGCGCGCGAGACCACCCGCCTGGCGGTTCGAGAATGGATCCGTCGCGGTCGCGAGCCGCTCTTCTACTCGTCGGAGATGCGGGAGGAGGGCAGCGACCCGATCCAGCAGCTGATCTGGGAAATGGGTCTGGGCAACACGCTCATCCACGGTACCCGCGACCTCCGCGGCCCGAACGCGAGCTTCTACATCTTCGGCCGGCTGGCCCGCGGGCCCCGGCGGCGCTCGCGCGAGGTCTGCGAGATCCTGATGCCCTACCTGCACTTCGCGGCGCATCGCTATGCGCTGCAGGACGTCGACGCCATGCAGCGCCGCGCCCCTGTCCCGGAGCTGTCGACCCGCGAGATCCAGATCATGCTGGGCGTGCGGGACGGGAAGACCAACATGGCGATCGGTGCCGAGCTGGGCATCAGCCCCCTGACCGTCAAGAATCACGTGCAGCGGATCCTGCGCAAGCTGCAGGTGAACAATCGGGCGCAGGCGGTGGCACGTTGCCTGGTCACGCGGATGTTCTCCGGTGACACCCTCTCGGAAGACGCCTTAACCCCGCGCCCAGGCCGTCCTCGCGCCCTGCAGATTGACACCCGATTGGCCGAGGTTCTATAATCATGGGTTCTTCCGGACGAAAGTTCCGGCGCTCTTTTGTGGCGGGTCGCTCATTGCGCCGCTCGGGCGCTGGGCGGGCGTTCCGGTGAAGTCCGAGCCGCAAGTCCGGGGATGTCCCGGCAGGCTGCCCGACCCCCCACATCGCCTGAGCGTATTCGATGCCCACCATCAACCAGCTGGTCCGCAAGCCGCGCGAACTGGCCCACGCCAAGAGCAAGAGCCCCGCGCTGCAGGATTCCCCGCAGCGCCGCGGGGTGTGCACCCGTGTGTACACCACGACCCCGAAGAAGCCGAACTCCGCGCTTCGGAAGGTCGCCAAGGTCCGCCTGACCAACGGCTTCGAGGTCATCAGCTACATCGGCGGCGAAGGCCACAACCTGCAGGAGCACTCGGTGGTGCTCATCCGCGGTGGCCGCGTCAAGGACCTGCCGGGTGTGCGCTATCACATCGTGCGCGGTTCGCTGGACCTGCAGGGCGTCAAGGACCGCAAGCAGTCGCGCTCGAAGTACGGCGCGAAAAGACCGAAGAAAGCCTGAGGCCGAAGAAGGCCTGATCCGTTTCCACCCGGGCGCGCTTCGCGCGGCCGGATCCCGCGGCGGAGCGCCGGCCCCCGGGCCGGTGTCCCGTCGAGTAAGCGACCGTTCCCCCGTGCGTGCCGGTTTTGCATGCCGGCGGTCGGACGGTCATGGAAGGGCAACCTTCCGGCTGAATCCTCCAGAGGTATGACATGCCCCGTCGTCGCGAAGTCCCCAAACGTCCCGTCCTGCCGGATCCGATCTACGGTACCGAAGACGTGACCAAGTTCATCAACGTGCTGATGCTCTCCGGCAAGAA
>JAIYAG010000060.1 GCA_027489195.1 Burkholderiales bacterium
CTCGATCACGCAGCAGCTCGAGAAGCGGATCATGTTCCGTCGCGCGATGAAGCGTGCGATGCAGAACGCGATGCGGCTCGGCGCGCAGGGCATCAAGATCATGAGCGCCGGTCGACTGAACGGCATCGAGATCGCCCGCACCGAGTGGTACCGCGAAGGCCGCGTGCCGCTCCACACGCTGCGCGCCGACATCGACTACGGGTTCTCCGAGGCCGTGACGACGTACGGGATCATCGGCGTCAAGTGCTGGGTCTACAAGGGCGACACCCTGGGGCGCGGCGACGTCGCCGTCGCCGAGAAGGATGCCGCCCCGCCGCCGGATCGCGAGGACCGTCGTCCCCGCCGTCCGGGCGGTGCCCCGGGCGGTCGTCCGGGTGCCGGTGACCGTCGCGGTCCCGGTGGCCCCGGTGGTGCCGGTGGCCCCGGCCGCGGTCGCCCGGCTCCGGCCGACGCCGCTGCCGCGGCGCCGTCCTCCGACGCGCCCCGCTCGACCGTCAAGCGCGTTCGCAAGGCACCCGCCGACGGTGCTGCCGCGCCCGCCGCTCCCGCGCCTGCCGAAGGCAAGGGCGAATAAGGAACGACCATGCTGCAACCCGCACGTCGCAAGTACCGCAAGGAGCAGAAGGGCCGCAACAAGGGCATCGCGACCCGCGGCACTTCGGTCTCTTTCGGTGAGTTCGGCCTGAAGGCCACTGGCCGTGGTCGCCTGACCGCGCGCCAGATCGAGGCGGCTCGCCGCGCGATGACTCGCCACATCAAGCGTGGTGGTCGGATCTGGATCCGGATCTTCCCGGACAAGCCGATCTCCCAGAAACCTGCCGAGGTCCGCATGGGCAACGGCAAGGGCAACCCCGAGTACTACGTGGCCGAGATCCAGCCGGGCAAGGTGCTGTACGAGATGGACGGCGTCGAAGAGACGCTGGCTCGTGAAGCCTTCGCGCTGGCGGCAGCCAAGCTGCCGATCGCTACGGTGTTCGTGGCTCGCCACGTCGGCGCCTGAGCGCCAAGGACACGACATGAAAGCCAGTGAACTGAGGACGAAGGGCGCGGACGAGCTCCAGAAGGAGCTGTCCGAACTGATGAAGGCCCACTTCTCGCTGCGCATGCAGATCGCGACGCAACAGCAGAGCAACACCGCCCAGCTGCGCAAGACCCGTCGCGACATCGCCCGCGTGCGCACCGTGATGAACCAGAAGGCGAGCGCGAAATGAGCGACCAGAAACCCGCCGCCGGCGACCAGCGCGTGCTGACCGGGCGCGTGGTCAGCAACAAGATGACCAAGACGGTCACGGTGCTGATCGAGCGCAAGATCAAGCATCCGCTGTATGGCAAGTACATCACCCGCTCGACCAAGTACCACGCCCACACCGAGGACGCGCTCCTCGAAGGCGACCTGGTCGAGATCAAGGAATGCCGGCCGATCTCGAAGACCAAGACGTGGACGGTTGTCCGTCGCGTCGAGGCGAGCAAGCTGATCTGAGCATCGGCTCGCAGGTTCCGCCAACGTCACTGTTGACGGGCCTGCGAAACGTGCTATAGTCGAAGACCTAGTTTTTCAGGCCAAGCTCGCACCCACGGTGCGGGCGCAGTGGCAGGGAAGACGAATCCACCCCGTTCCACGGGACCAAGACTGACCGCAGCGGATCCGCGCCGCCCCTGGCGACGCGGGGACGACTTCGGATCAAGTTGGGAGAGCGCAATGATTCAGATGCAGTCGACGCTGGACGTCGCCGACAACACCGGCGCGCGTTCGGTCATGTGTATCAAGGTGCTGGGCGGCTCCAAGCGCCGCTACGCCGGCATCGGCGACATCATCAAGGTCTCCGTCAAGGAGGCGCAGCCGCGTGGCCGCGTCAAGAAGGGCGAGATCTACAACGCCGTGGTGGTCCGCACCGCCAAGGGCGTTCGCCGCCAGGACGGTTCGCTCGTCAAGTTCGACGCGAACGCCGCGGTCCTGCTCAACGCCAAGCTCGAGCCGATCGGCACGCGCATCTTCGGGCCGGTGACGCGCGAGCTGCGCACCGAGCGCTTCATGAAGATCGTGTCGCTCGCGCCGGAAGTGCTGTAAGGAGCCCGACATGCAGAAACTCCGCAAGGGCGACGAGGTGATCGTCATCGCCGGTCGCGACAAGGGCAAGCGCGGCACCATCGCCGCGCGCGTCGATGACGCCCATGTGATGGTCGACGGCATCAACGTCGTCAAGAAGCACGCTCGTCCGAACCCGATGAAGGGCATCACCGGCGGCATCGTCGAGAAGACCATGCCCATCGACCAGTCGAACGTGATGCTGTTCAACCCGGCGACCGGCAAGGGCGACCGCGTGGGCTTCAAGGTGCTGGATGACGGCACCAAGGTCCGCGTGTACCGCTCGAGCGGCGAGCAGGTCAAGGCCTGAGGACATACGCGACATGGCACGTCTGCAGCACACCTTCCGCGACTCGATCGCACCCGCGCTGATGAAGCAGTTCGGGTACACGTCGATCATGCAGGTCCCGCGCATCACCAAGATCACGCTCAACATGGGCGTGGGCGAGGCGGTCGCGGACAAGAAGCTCCTCGAGCTCGCCATGGGCGACCTCGTGAAGATCGCCGGCCAGAAGCCGGTGACCACCAAGGCTCGGAAGGCCATCGCGGGGTTCAAGATCCGCGCGGGCTACCCGATCGGCGGGATGGTCACGCTTCGTGGCAACCGGATGTACGAGTTCCTGGACCGCCTGGTCACCGTCGCGCTGCCGCGCGTGCGTGACTTCCGCGGCATCTCGGGTCGTGCCTTCGACGGCCGCGGCAACTACAACCTCGGGGTGAAAGAGCAGATCATTTTCCCCGAGATCGAGTACGACAAGGTCGACAAGGTGCGGGGGCTGAACATCAGCATCACCACCACGGCCAAGTCCGACGACGAGGCGAAGGCGCTGCTGACCGCCTTCCGCTTCCCGTTCCGTAACTGAGGGTTCGACACGTGGCCAAGACCTCCCTGATCGAGCGCCAGAAGAAGCGCGAAGCGCTTGTGAAGAAGTACGCCCCCAAGCGTGCCGAACTCACTGCAGTCATCGCCGACCAGTCCCGCTCGGAAGAGGAGCGCTACCAGGCGCGCCTCAAGCTGCAGCAACTGCCGCGCAATGCCAATCCCACCCGTCTTCGCAATCGTTGCGAACTGACCGGTCGGCCCCGCGGGACGTACCGCAAGTTCGGTCTCGGGCGCAACAAGCTGCGCGAGATCGCCATGCGCGGCGAAGTGCCGGGCATGACCAAGGCGAGCTGGTAAGGAGCGAAACAGAATGAGCATGAGCGACCCGATCGCCGACATGTTCACGCGCATCCGCAACGCGCAGCGCGTCGACAAAGAAACGGTGGCGATGCCGTCGTCGAAACTCAAAGTGGCCATTGCCGCTGTCCTGAAGGACGAGGGTTACATCGACGGCTTCGAAGTGAAGACGGACTCGGGCAAGCCCGAGCTCCAGGTGCAACTGAAGTACTACGCCGGACGTCCCGTGATCGAGCGGCTCGAGCGCGTTTCGCGCCCGGGTCTGCGGGTCTACAAGGGCCGGAACGACCTGCCGAAAGTCCTGAACGGGCTGGGTGTGGCGATCGTCACCACGCCGCAGGGCGTGATGACCGACCGCCGGGCCCGCCAGGTCGGCATCGGTGGCGAAGTCATCGGCTACGTGGCGTAAGGAGCCTTACATGTCACGAGTCGCACGCATTCCGGTGCAGGTGCCCGCGGGCATCGACGTCCAGATCGCCAACGGGGCGATCACCGTCAAGGGGCCGCTGGCCACCCTGACGCAGGCCATCAACCCGCTGGTGGCGATCACCCGCCAGGGCGACGAACTGCTGTTCGCCGCCCTCGGTGAGTCGCGCGAGGCGGCGGCGATGTCCGGGACGTTCCGCGCGCTGGTGTTCAACATGGTCACCGGCGTGAGCAAGGGCTTCGAGCGCAAGCTGACCCTGGTCGGCGTCGGCTACCGCGCTCAGGCGCAGGGCGCCGCGCTGAACCTGTCGCTCGGCTTCTCGCACCCCATCGTCCACCAGATGCCCGAGGGCGTCACGGTGACCACGCCGACCCAGACCGAGATCCTGATCAAGGGGGCCGACAAGCAGCGCGTCGGCCAGGTCGCGGCCGAAGTCCGTGCGTACAAGTCGCCCGAGCCCTACAAGGGCAAGGGCGTGCGGTACGCCGACGAGGTCGTGATCATCAAGGAAACGAAGAAGAAGTAACCGGGCGACAGGACGAACATGGACAAGAAGCAATCCCGTCTGCGCCGGTCACTGCAGACCCGGCACAAGATCGCGGAACTGCGCGTCGACCGACTCACGGTCTACCGCAGCAACCTGCACATCTACGCGAACATCGTCGCGGCAACCGGCGACAAGGTGCTCGTCTCGGCATCGACCGCCGAAGTCGAGGTGCGCACCCAGCTGGCCGGACAGAGCGGCAAGGGCGGCAACACCGCCGCTGCGGCCCTGGTCGGCAAGCGGCTCGCCGAGAAGGCACTCGCGAAGGGCATCCAGTCGGTGGCGTTCGATCGCGCCGGCTACCGCTACCACGGCCGCGTGAAGACGCTGGCCGAGGCGGCCCGCGAAGCCGGTCTGAAGTTCTGACGCGGCGCAGAAAGGAGCAACCCTGATGGCAAAGATCCAGGCACGCGTCGGCGCCGAACAGCGCGACGACGGTCTCAAAGAGAAGATGATCGCGGTCAATCGTGTGACCAAGGTCGTCAAGGGCGGTCGGATTCTCGGCTTCGCGGCGCTGACGGTGGTCGGCGACGGCGACGGACGCATCGGCATGGGCAAGGGCAAGTCCCGTGAAGTGCCGGTCGCCGTGCAGAAGGCGATGGACGAGGCCCGCCGCAAGATGGTCAAGGTCTCGCTCCGCAGCGGCACCCTGCAGCATGCGGTCGAGGGCCAGCACGGTGCGGCGCGCGTCTACATCGCGCCCGCACCCGCCGGTACCGGCATCATCGCCGGCGGCCCGATGCGCGCCATCTTCGACGTGATGGGCGTCACCGACGTCGTCGCGAAGAACCACGGCTCGACCAATCCGTACAACATGGTTCGCGCCACGCTGAATGCCTTCTCCCGGATGAGCACCCCGGCCGAGATCGCGGCGAAGCGCGGCAAGACCGTCGAGGAGCTCTTCGGCTGAGGCCGGGGACGAGCACCATGAGCGACAAGAAGACCCTGAAGGTCACCCTGGTCCGCAGCCCGATCGGTACGCGCGGTTCGCACCGCGACACCGTGCTCGGGCTCGGCCTGAAGAAGATCAACCAGACGCGCGAGCTCGAGGACACTCCGGCGGTGCGCGGCATGATCACCAAGGTCTCGTACCTGGTGAAGGTCGAAGGCTGAACACCATGCGACTGAACGAACTCAGCCCCGCCGAGGGCTCCAAGCACCCGCGCAAGCGCGTCGGGCGTGGCATCGGCTCGGGCCTGGGCAAGACCGCGGGCCGTGGCCACAAGGGCCAGAAGTCCCGTTCGGGCGGCTTCCACAAGGTCGGCTTCGAAGGCGGCCAGATGCCGCTGCAGCGTCGCCTGCCCAAGCGCGGCTTCAAGTCGCTCGCGGCCGGCACGGTCGGCGAGGTGCGTCTGTCGGACCTGCAGAAGATGGAAGGCGACGAGATCGACCTGCTGTCGCTGAAGGCGGCGGGCGTCGTCGGGCAGCTCACGCTGACCGCGAAGGTCATCCTCTCCGGCACCATCGAGCGCAAGGTCAGTCTCAAGGGCATCGGCGCGACGAAGGGCGCGAAGGCGGCGATCGAGGCGGCCGGCGGTTCGGTCGCCTGAGGCCGTCGGACCATCGCAGCACTGAAGGCAGGTTGACTTGGCGAAGACTCCCACAGCACTGATCAAGCAGGGCGGCAAGTACGGCGACCTCAAGCGCCGACTCGGCTTCCTGCTGCTCGCGCTGGTCGTGTACCGGGTCGGGGCTCACGTCCCGGTGCCGGGCATCGACCCGGAGCAGCTCGCCCAGCTGTTCAAGCAGCAGTCGGGCGGGGTGCTGGGGCTGTTCAACCTGTTCTCGGGCGGCGCGCTGTCGCGCTTCACGGTCTTCGCGCTGGGGATCATGCCGTACATCTCGGCATCGATCATCATGCAGCTGCTGACCGTCGTGGTGCCGCAGCTCGAGGCGATCAAGAAGGAAGGCGAGGCCGGCCGGCGCAAGATCACCCAGTACACGCGGTGGTTCACGCTCGCACTGGCGTCGTTCCAGGCGTTCGGCATCTCCGTGGCGCTCGAGGCGCAGCCGGGTCTGGTGCTCGACCCGGGCCTGATGTTCCGCTTCACCGCCGCGGTGTCGCTGGTCACCGGCACGATGTTCCTGATGTGGCTCGGCGAGCAGATCACCGAGCGCGGTCTGGGCAACGGCATCTCGATCATCATCTTCGCGGGCATCGCGGCCGGTCTGCCGAGCGCGATCGGCGGGATGTTCGAGCTGGTGCGCAACGGCTCGATGAGCCCGTTCGTCGCGCTGATCATCGTCGCCGCGGTCATCCTGGTCACCGCGTTCGTGGTGTTCGTCGAGCGCGGCCAACGCCGCATCACGATCAACTACGCGAAGCGCCAGGTCGGCAACCGGGTGTACGGCGGCCAGTCGTCCTACCTGCCGCTGAAGCTGAACATGTCGGGCGTGATCCCGCCGATCTTCGCGTCGTCGATCATCCTGTTCCCGGCGACCGCCGCGCAGTGGTTCACTGCGGGCGACTCCGAGAACCCGGTGGTCCGCTTCATCAAGGACCTGGCGGCGACGCTGTCGCCCGGCCAGCCGGTGTACACCGCGCTGTACGCGGTCGCGATCATCTTCTTCTGCTTCTTCTACACGGCGCTGGTCTTCAACAGCCGCGAGACCGCCGACAACCTGAAGAAGAGCGGCGCGTTCGTCCCGGGCATCCGCCCCGGCGAGCAGACCGCGAAGTACGTCGACAAGATCCTGATGCGCCTCACCCTCGCCGGTGCGGTGTACATCACCCTGGTGTGTCTGGTGCCCGAGTTCCTGGTGCTGCGATGGAACGTGCCGTTCTACTTCGGCGGGACCTCGCTGCTGATCATCGTCGTGGTGACGATGGACTTCATGGCCCAGGTGCAGGCTTACCTGATGTCCCATCAGTACGAGAGTCTGTTGAAGAAGACGAACTTCAAGGGCATGGGCACGCCGCCGATGCGGTGACCCGGGACATCTGAAGTCGAAGGCCCGGACGGCGTTCCGGGCGAAGCAAGGACCCAAAACTGCGGGTCGGGCCGCAACGAATCGATGAGGACGGCGCGCACGGCGCGCACGGAGAATGAGATGAAGGTACTGGCAAGCGTCAAGAAGATCTGCCGCAAGTGCAAGATCATCAAGCGCCACGGTGTGGTCCGAGTGATCTGCACCGAACCGCGGCACAAGCAGCGTCAAGGCTGAGAGGAACGGCATGGCACGTATCGCTGGCATCAACGTCCCCGACCGTCAGCACGCCGAGATCGGCCTGACGGCCATCTACGGCATCGGGCGTCCGCGCGCGCGGGCGATCTGCGAGGCGGCCAACGTCCCGCTGACCAAGAAGGTCAAGGACCTGACCGACGCGGAGCTCGAGCGCATCCGCGACCAGATCAACCGCTTCACCATCGAGGGCGATCTGCGCCGCGAGGTGACGATGTCGATCAAGCGTCTGATGGACCTCGGCTGCTACCGCGGTGTGCGGCATCGCCGCGGCCTGCCGCTGCGCGGCCAGCGTACCCGGACCAATGCCCGGACCCGCAAGGGCCCGCGCAAGGCCGGCGTGGCGCTGAAGAAGTAACCCGAGAGAACGGATAACACATGGCCAAGCAACCCAGCGCCGCGGGCAACCGCGTCCGCAAGAAGGTCCGCAAGAACGTCTCGGACGGCATCGCGCACGTCCACGCGTCCTTCAACAACACGATCATCACGATCACCGATCGGCAGGGCAACGCGCTGTCGTGGGCGTCGTCGGGCGGCGCGGGCTTCAAGGGCTCGCGCAAGTCCACGCCGTTCGCGGCGCAGGTCGCCGCCGAGACGGCCGGTCGTGCTGCCCAGGAGCAGGGCATCCGCAACCTCGACGTGCGCATCAAGGGCCCCGGCCCGGGTCGCGAGTCGTCGGTGCGGGCGCTGAACGCCCTGGGGATCAAGATCATGTCGATCGCCGACGTGACGCCGGTGCCGCACAACGGCTGCCGGCCCCCGAAGAAGCGCCGGATCTGATCGGCGCTCCGAACTAAGCCCACCGTTCGCCCCGTCGGCCCTGCCGACGTCGTATTGGGCGGACTAACCGCGGCCCGTTGGGGCCGCGTAAGCGAAAGAGACAACACGTGGCACGCTATACCGGACCGAAAGCAAAACTCTCCCGCCGTGAAGGGACGGACCTCTTCCTCAAGAGCGCCCGTCGTTCGCTCGGCGACAAGTGCAAGCTCGACAGCAAGCCCGGCCAGCACGGCCGGACCTCGGGCTCGCGCACCAGCGACTACGGCCTGCAGCTTCGCGAGAAGCAGAAGGTCAAGCGCATGTACGGCATCCTCGAGCGGCAGTTCCGCCGCTACTTCGAAGAGGCCGAGCGCCGCAAGGGCAACACGGGTGCGAACCTGCTGACGCTCCTCGAGTGCCGCCTCGACAACGTCGTCTACCGCATGGGCCTCGCGTCCACGCGCGCCGAAGCGCGCCAGCTGGTCGGCCACAAGGCCGTCGCGGTGAACGGCCAGACGCTGAACATCCCGTCGGCGCAGGTCCGCCCGAACGACGTGATCACCATCCGCGAGAAGGCCAAGAAGCAGGTTCGCGTGGCGGATTCGCTCATGCTCGCCGAGCAGAGCGGCTTCCCGCAGTGGGTTTCGGTCGACAAGACCAAGATGGAAGGCATCTTCAAGCAGGTTCCTGAGCGTTCGGATATCGCCGCCGACATCAACGAGAGCCTGATCGTCGAGTTGTACTCGCGCTAAAGAGGGATCCATCCATGCAGACTGCTCTGTTGAAGCCCCGCATCGTCGAGGTCGAGCAACTCGGTCCCTCGCACGCACGCGTCGTGATGGAACCGTTCGAGCGCGGCTACGGCCACACGCTCGGCAATGCGCTGCGCCGCGTGCTGCTCTCGTCGATGGTCGGCTATGCGCCCACCGAGGTGCAGATCTCCGGCGTCGTGCACGAGTACTCGACGATCGACGGCGTCCGCGAGGACGTGGTCGACCTGCTCCTGAACCTGAAGGGCATCGTCTTCAAGCTGCACAACCGTGACGACGTGTTCCTCACGCTGCGCAAGGACAGCCCGGGCCCGGTGACTGCGGCCGACATCGATCTGCCGCACGACGTCGAGCTGGTCAATGCCGAGCACGTGATCGCCAACCTGACCCAGGGTGGCAAGCTCGACATGCAGATCAAGGTCGAGAAGGGCCGCGGCTACGTGCCGGGGACGATGCGCAACCTGTCCGACAGCAAGACCATCGGACGCATCGTGCTCGACGCCTCGTTCTCGCCGGTGCGTCGCGTGTCGTACGCGGTCGAGAGCGCGCGGGTCGAGAACCGCACCGACCTCGACAAGCTGCTGATCGACGTCGAGACCAACGGCGTGATCGCGCCCGAGGAAGCGGTCCGCCAGGCGGCCCGCATCCTGGTCGAGCAGCTGACGGTGTTCGCCGCGCTGGAAGGCGCCGAGCCGTCGATCGACGTGCTGGGCACCGGCGGCAGCGTGATGCCGATCGGCGCGGGCGGTGTGCGCTCGCCGCAGATCGACCCGATCCTGCTGCGCCCGGTCGACGACCTGGAGCTGACGGTGCGCTCGGCCAACTGCCTGAAGGCCGAGAACATCTACTACATCGGCGACCTGATCCAGCGGACCGAAAACGAGCTGCTGAAGACCCCGAACCTGGGTCGCAAGTCGCTCAACGAGATCAAGGAAGTGCTGGCCTCGCGCGGACTCACCCTGGGCATGCGGCTGGAGAACTGGCCGCCCGCAGGCCTCGAGCGCCCGTAAGCGACCGGCCGGACACGAAGGAACCGAACCATGCGTCACCGTAGCGGACTCCGCAAACTCAATCGCACCAGCTCGCACCGCGAAGCGATGCTGCGCAACATGACCGTCTCCCTGCTCAAGCACGAGGTCATCAAGACCACGCTGCCGAAGGCCAAGGAGCTGCGTCGCGTCGTCGAACCGATCATCACGCTGGGCAAGAAGCCGTCGCTGGCCAATCGCCGCCTGGCGTTCGACCGGATCCGCGACCGCGACATGGTCGTGAAGATCTTCAACGAACTCGGCCCGCGCTACGCGAAGCGCAACGGCGGCTACCTGCGCATCCTGAAGTTCGGCTTCCGCATCGGCGACAACGCGCCGATGGCGCTGGTCGAGCTGCTGGATCGGCCGGAAGTCGTCGAGGCGCCGGCCGGCGAGGCGACCGCGGCGGCCTGAGGCCGACGGAGGTTCTCTCGCACGGACATCGCGGCGCTCACGGGCGCCGCGATGCGTTTGGGGGCCACCCCGACGCAACGGCCCCGCCGACGGCTCGGCGGGTGCGGTGCGGCGCGACGCCAGGCCCATGGGAGGCGACATGCAACCGGTGCTCGAAGTCGACGGGCTGGTGAAGGCGTTCGGCGGCCAGCGGGCCGTCGACGGCGTGTCCTTCGCGGTCGAGCCGGGTACGTGCTTCGGGCTGCTCGGCCCGAACGGCGCCGGCAAGAGCACGACGCTCAAGCTGGTGCTCGGGCTGCTGCGGCCGGACGCCGGGCGCATCACGCTGCTCGGCCATCCGGTGCCCGAGCGGGCGCGCGAGGCGCGTGCGAAGGTCGGCGTGGTGCCGCAGAACGATCCGCTCGACCCGGACTTCACCGTCGCCGAGAACCTGCTGGTGTTCGGCCGCTACTTCGGCCAGGACGACGCGACGACGCGGGCGCGCATCGATCCGCTGCTGGACTTCGCGCAGCTCGCGCCCAAGCGCGATGCCCGGATCCAGGAGCTCTCGGGCGGCATGAAGCGGCGCCTCACCATCGCCCGCGCGCTGATCAACGACCCGCAGGTGATCTTCCTCGACGAGCCCACCACGGGGCTCGATCCGCAGGCGCGCCACCTGATCTGGGAGCGGCTGCGGCGCCTGCTCGCCGACGGCAAGACGATCGTGCTGACCACGCACTTCATGGACGAGGCCGAGCGGCTCTGCGACCGGCTCGCGATCGTCGACGCGGGGCGGCCGATCGCCGAGGCCTCGCCGGTGGAACTGATCCGCCGCGAGATCGAGCCGCACGTGATCGAGGTGCACGGCCCCGGCCGGGCCGCATGGGCCGCGACCGCGGGGGCGCTCGCCGACCGGTCCGAGACCGTGGGCGAGACCACCTTCGCGTACTGCCGCGACCCCGGCCCGCTGCTGGCCTCGCTGCAGGCGCATGCCGAGCTGCGCACGCTGCACCGTCCGGCGAACCTCGAGGACGTGTTCCTCAAGCTCACCGGACGCGACCTGCGAGACTGATGCGATGAGCACGCCCGCCCGTACCGTCGACGCCCCGGAGGCCCGCGCGATCGGACCCGCGCCGGGCCGCTACGCCCCGCCCCGGCTGACGTGGCGCATGGTGCCGGTGATCCGCCGCCACCTGCTGGTGTGGCGCAAGCTCGCGCTGCCGAGCGTCCTCGCCAACATCGCCGACCCGCTGATCACCCTGGTCGCGTTCGGCTACGGGCTGGGCGCGCTGCTGCGCGAGATCGACGGCGTGCCGTACATCACCTATCTCGCGGCCGGCTCGGTGTGCATGAGCACGATGATGGCGGCGAGCTTCGAGTCGCTGTACTCGGCCTTCTCGCGGATGCACGTGCAGCGCACCTGGGACTCGCAGCTCAACGCGCCCCTGCTGCTCGACGACGTGCTCGCGGGGGAGTGGATCTGGTCGGCGATGAAGGCCTGCCTGTCGGGCGTGTCGATCATCCTCGTCGCGGTCGCGCTCGGCGTCTCGCGCGAGCCGACGCTGATCGGGCTGCTGCCGGTGGTGCTGCTCACCGGGCTGGCCTTCGCCGGCCTCGCGCTGTGCGTGAACGCGGTGGCGCACGGCTACGACTTCTTCTCGTACTACTTCACGCTGGTGCTCACGCCGATGAGCTTCGTGTCGGGCGTGTTCTTCCCGGTGTCGCAGTTGCCGGGCTGGCTGCAGGCGGTGTCCGCGTGGCTGCCGCTGACCGCGGCGATCGAGCTGGCGCGGCCGCTGGTGCTGGGCCATGCGCCGGAGGCGGTGCTGCGGCCGGTGGCGGTGCTGGCGGCGTACGCGCTGGGCGGGTTCTGGCTGGCGGCGGTGCTGACGCGCAAGCGCTTCGCCGCATGACCGACCCCACCGACGTGATGCTCGTGCTCACCACCGTGGCCGACGCCCCGAGTGCCGAGCGCATCGCGCGGGCGCTGGTCGAGGAGCGGCTCGCGGCCTGCGTGACCGTGCTCGGTCCGGCGCGCTCGACCTACCGGTGGCAGGGCGCGGTCGAGTCGGCCGACGAACTGCCGCTGCTGGTCAAGACCACCGTCGAGCGCTGGCCCGCGCTGCGCGAGCGGCTGCGGGCCTTGCATCCGTACGAGGTCCCGGAGATGCTGGCGTGGCGGGCGGAGGACGGCTGGCCGGCGTACCTGGACTGGGTGCGTGGGGCGAGCGCGGACGGCGGCTGAGGGCGAGGCATCGCGGTCGGCGCTCAGTGCGGCAGCTCTACCCACGATCGAACAGGCTGCCGGGCCCAGGCCTGGGACCGCAGACCGTAGAAGCTCTGGGGAAGAGAGGGGGGCGTGAGACCCATCTCGCGTTCTCGCCTGTCGATGTCCACCTTCGCAGCGTCCATCAGCTCGACCAGGCTCTTTTCGCCGCTTCGTTCCTGATTGAGCAGCGCATCGACGAAGAACGTGTTGCTGCTGTCGAAACTGCAGCCGAACGAACTGCGGTCCGCAGCGGCCGCCGTAAGGATCACCCGAGACGGTGCGCGCAACCTGGGCATGAAGGAACCCGAATGGCAGGCTGACAGCAGCAGCACGGTGGGTCTGCCGCCCAGGCCTGCAAGCTGTTCGTCCAACCACGCTCCGTTGAGGGGAGGGTAGTACTGGTTGGCAAAGTTGATGCTCAATACGTCGCGGTTCCCGTGGGTCGAGAACAGGATGACCACCTTGTCCTGAGGCCGCGCGAGCTCGGCGACTTTCTTCAGGACAATTGCGACGTTCTCGGCGGTGGCGTAGGGCCAATCGGCGGGCTGGCCGAGGGCAGGGTTGTCGAGCTTGAAGACCACGGCAGCCGGGTCGATCTTCCGGACCCAGGATTCGGCGGTGAGCACGTCGCCCCGGAACGCCTTGGACTGCGAGTGCATCGCGAACCCGGCGAAGACCACGCGACCGGCCGGCGGTGGCGCGGCGTCCTCGGCCTTCAGGATCTGGGCCCTCAGCAGCACATCGCTGCTGTCCTTGCCCGTACCCGAATACGGTGTGCTGACGCAGCCGACCAGACACACTGCACTCAGCAGCACACAGGACAGGATCGACCTTCGATCAGGAAGCAGCCTCATGACAGCGACAGCACGTCGGATCGACCACGCGCTCCTCCTGAGGAGATGCTAACTCGGCGATCCGTGAAGCGACAATCCGCCTGGTCATCAGATTGATGGACTAACGGACTTAGGAAGAAGGTCATGTCCCGCTCTGCGCCGGGCCATGAAACGACACGACCCACGGCCATGGACCGAGGCCGTTCGGGTCAGGGCACGCACCGGAGAAGCGGCAACGGATCTTGCATCCGTACGAGGTCCCGGAGATGCTGGCGGGGCGGTCCGAGGACGGCGGTCCGCCGCCGCCTCCCGCCGCACTGCGCCGCCGCGGGTGCCGATGCGCCCTCCCGTCCGATCAGCCGTTCCGCTCACCGCGTCGACCGTCCCGAGGAGCCACCCCATGCCCTATGTCGATGGATTCGTCCTGGCCGTGCCCGTCGCGAACCGCGACGCCTACCTCGCGCTCGCCACGAAGGCGGCCGCGGTCTTCAGGAGACACGGTGCGCTGCGGGTTGTGGAGTGCTGGGGCGACGACGTGCCCGAAGGCACGCTGACCTCGTTCACCCTGGCCGTCCAGCGCAAGGACGACGAGGCGGTGGTGTTCTCGTGGATCGAGTGGCCCTCGCGCGAGGCGCGCGACGCAGGCATTGCGAAGGTGATGGCCGATCCGGAGATGGACATGGATCCGTCGTCGATGCCCTTCGACGGCAAGCGGATGATCTTCGGCGGCTTCAGGCCGATCGTGGAGGCCTGAGGCGCCCGCTCAGCTCGTGAGCACCACCGCACCCACGGTGGTCCGCGACTCCAGCCGCTCGTGCGCCCGCGCGGCGGCATCGAGCGACCAGCGCTCGATCGGGGGCATCCGCAGGCTGCCGTCGGCGAGCGCGGCCCACAGCCGCTGAGCACGCTCGGCGAGGGCGGCCGGCGTGGCCACGTAGTCGAAGACCACCGGGCGCGAGAAGGTGGCGGACTTCTGCACCAGCCAGTCGGGCGAGATCGGCTGCAGCCCGCCGCTCGCCTGCCCGAGGCTGATCCAGTGGCCGCAGCGCGCCAGCGCCGCGAAGTTCTCGTCGCGGGCGGCCTCGCCCAGGCCGTCGACGATGACATCGGCACCGCCGTCCCAGTGGCCGCGTACCGCGTCGGCGAAGCGGTAGTCGCGGGTCACGATCACCTGCTCGCAGCCGTGGTCGCGCGCGACGCGCGCCTTCTCCTCGCTGGACACCGTGCCGATCACGCGCGCCCCAAGGCGCCGCGCCCACGCGCACACCAGCAGCCCCACGCCGCCGGCCGCCGCATGCACGAGCAGCCGGGTGCCCGCGCGGACGTGGCCGAGGTCGCGCAGCAGGTAGTCGGCGGTGAGGCCCTTGAGCAGCAGCGCGGCCGCGGTCGCGTCCTCCACCGCCGGCGGCAGGCGCACGACCCAGGCCGCCGGCACGCTGCGCACGCTGCAGTAGGCGCCGGGCTGCGGGCCGAGGTAGGCGACGCGGTCGCCCGGCAGGAAGCCGTGCACGCCCGCGCCCACGTCGACGACGGTGCCCGCCGCCTCCATGCCGGGGGTGTCGCCGGGCGCCAGCATCGGCGGAATCCAGCCGCGCCGCAGGTACACGTCGAAGTAGTTCACGCCGATCGCGCGCTGGCGGATGCGGACCTCGCCCTCGCCCGGGGCTGGTGCCTCGCCGTCCTGGGCCTGCAGCACCTCGGCCTCGCCGTAGCGCGTCACGACGACGCGCCGCATCGGCACCGGCAGCGCGCGCGGCATCGGCTCGCGGCTCGCGCCTTCGCTCGTGGCGCGCAGGTCGCCGCCGATGGCGAGGTGCTGCCGCAGGTTCGCGAAGCCGGCCTCGTACACGCCCTGCGCCACCATGTCGCGCAGCTCGCGCTCCATGCCCGGCGGCGTCGCGAAGGTCGACTCCCAGTGCCAGAAGGTGCGATTGCCGTCGGTCACCGGCTTGAGCGTCACGGTGGCCACGTAGCGCTGCAGCGGGACGGTGGCCTCGACGATCCGGTAGGTGCTGCGGTATTCGCGGTCGTCGAGCGTGAGGAGCTGCTCGCGGATCCGGTTGCCGTCCTTGAGCGTGAAGCTGCGCACGCAGCCCACGCGGTCGCTGCGCTCGCCGCGTTCGATGCGGCTCTGGTCGACCACCGCATGCCACTGGTCGTGGCTGTTGAAGTCGCGCAGCACCGCCCAGACGCGCCCGATGGGTGCGTCGATGACGGTGGAGCGGACGACCTTCTGGAGCATGCGAGCTCGCCCGTCCGCGCTCAGCGGCGACCGAAGTGACGCTTGAGGGCGTCGAAGCCGCCCTGGAAGACGCCGTCGCCGATGGTCGCGACGAGCTCGCGCTCGCGGCCCTCGGCGCACTCGAACTCGGCGCTCCACTCGGCGAAGCAGCGCCCGCCGTCGGTGATCGGCGTGAGCTTGAGCGTCGCCACGTAGTCGCTCACGCCCATCGGGCTCTCGAGGATCTCGTAGGTGCAGGTGAAGTCGTAGTCGCTGAGCGCCAGCAGCCGCTCGCGGATCATCCCGCCGTCACGCGTGTGGAAGTGGCGGATGCAGCCCACGCGGTCGGCGGGCTCGCCGTTCTCGATGCGGCTGTCGGCGATCGCGGGATGCCAGGACGGCAGCCCGTTGAAGTCGCGCACGCGCGACCACACGGTGTCGGCGCTCGCGTCGATGACGCTGGAGACGTACACGCGGATCACGGTGCGTTACTCCGGGGCCTTGGGCGCGCTCGGCGGCAGCATCGACTGCGCGCCGCTCGCGGTGCCCACCAGGCGCTGGATGTCGCCGCCCTCGATGCCGATCTCGCGCAGCAGCTGATCGACCAGCGGGGCCTGCGCCCGGAACCGCAGCGCCGAGTTCACCACGCCGTCGGCGAAGTTGCCGCCGCCGCCGCCGCCGGAGTCCATGCCGCCGCCCGAGCCGCCGAGCCCGTCGACGTGCAGGATCTTGATGCCCTCGATGCGCTCCATCGGCTTGACCGACTCGCGGATGATGCCCTCGGCCTTCTCCACCAGCCGCATCCGCAGCGCGGAGGCGCGCGCCTCGGGCGAGAGCATGTTGTGCGCGGCGTTCATCAGCTGCATCGCCTCGGCCTCGATCTCCGCGCGCACGCGCATCGCCAGGCTCTTGATCCGGTCGGCGTCGGCGTCGGCCTCGGCCTGCATGCGGACCGCCGCGCCGCGGTCGGCGCTGGCCTCGCGCTCGGCCTGGGCCGCGGTGGTCAGCCGCAGCGCCTCGCGCTCGGCCGTCTGCCTCGCGCCGATCAGGTCGATGGTCTTCTTGCGCTCGGCCATCTCGACTTCGCGCGCGGTGAACACACGCTCCTCGGCGGAGACCGCCGCGGCACGCGCGATGTCGGCGGCCGCCTGGGCCACGCTCTGCGCCTCGCTCTCGCGGGCGACCGCGATGGCGCGCTGCTGCTCGGCCAGCTCGAGCGCCTTGCGGCGCTCGATCTCGGCGGCCTGGATCGCACGCTCCTTGGTGATGCGCTCCTGCTCGGTACTCTGCTCGGAGCGGATGCGCGCCGCCTCGATCGTCTGGCGGGCGGCGATCTGCGCGCCCTCGGCGTCCTGCTCGCGCTGCGCGCGCTCGGTGCTCACCTCGGCGCGCTGGCGGGCGCGGGCGACCTCCACCTCGCGCTGCTGCGCGAGCCGCGCGTACTCGCTTTCGCGGTCGATCTCGAGGCTCAGCTTCTCGGCCTCGAGGTTCTTGTTGCGGATCGCGATCAGCGTGTCCTGCTCGACGTCGTTGCGCTGCTTCTTGCGGTGCTCGATCTGTTCGGTCAGGCGCGTCAGACCCTCGGCGTCGAACGCGTTGCTCGGGTTGAAGAACTCCATCCCGGTCTGGTCGAGCTGCGTCAGCGACGCCGCCTCGAGCTCCAG
>JAIYAG010000470.1 GCA_027489195.1 Burkholderiales bacterium
CACCATCGAACGCATCCGCCCCGCCGCGGCGTCCTGCGCGCGGCGGGGCGGGGTGGGGCCGGTCAGCTCGAGCGCCAGGTCGGCGGCGGCGGCGGCGGCGTGCCGACCGGGGGCGGCGGCACCGGAGCGACCGTGGGCGGCGTGCCGCCGGGCCCGATGGCGGGCGAGGCGCCGGCCTGCCCCACGCCCGGCGGCGGCGCGGGCGGGGCGCCTGCGGGCGGCGCCGGCACACCGGGCGGCAGCGCCGCGGGACGGGCGCCGGCCGCCGGTTGCGGCCGGTAGGTGCCTTCGACGACCGGCACCTTGTGGCCGCTGGCATACATGCACTGGATGTAGGCCTGGTCATAGCGGCGCTGCGTGCCCGAGGCCGAGCTGTAGGAGGCGCTGCTGCCGATCGCCGAGCCGGACAGCAGCCCGACGCCGGCGCCGACGCCCGCGCCCTGCGAGCCGCCGATCGCCGCGCCCGCGACCGCACCGATGGCGGCACCTGCGATCGCACCGCCGGCGACGGTGTCGTTGGCCGCCTTCTGAGCGGACTGTCCGCCGATGCGCTCGGTGGCGAAGCGCCGGCAGGCGTCGTCGTCGGTGCGGAACTGGGCGAACGAGCGATTGGTGCCGGGCAGCGCCATCGTGCTCGGGCCTTCGGGGATCACGGCACAGCCGGCGAGGCCGGCGAGCAGCGCGGCCGCGGCGAGTGCGCGGCGGCGGACGGGACGGTTCGGATTCACGGCGATGCTCCGGCTCATTGGGCCGCCCGCGGCGGCACCGGCTGCCAGCCCTGCGGGCAGTCGTTCACTTCGGGATACCAGCCCTGCGGCGACGCGCACCAGTACCAGTAGCCGGCGGCGGGCGGCTCTTCATCGCGGGGGCGCTCGACGTAGACCAGCGGCGGCGGCGGCGAGACCACGATCGGCGGACCGACGATCACCGGCGGCGGCGGATACGCCGGATAGCCCCAGGTGCCGGGGTAGTAGGGATACGGCCTCGGATAGGGCGTGCCGATGATGACATCCACGCCGACGCCCGGGCGGTGGTAGTACGGCGGCCGATAGGCCGGCGGGCGGACCACCGGCGGCGGGACGTAGACGCTGCCGCCTGGCCGCACGACAGCCGGCGGCGGCGCGAAGCTCGGAGGCGGCGAAAAACTCGGCGGCGGTGCGACCTGGACCGGCGGCGGGGCCGTCCCCGGCGCCTGAGGCCGTGCGGTCCCGTAGAAGCGGCTGGCCGGCCGGTCGCTGGCCTGCGCCTGCGGGCCGCTGCTCGAGTCCACCCGAGCCTGGGCAGCGGCCGCGCCGCACGCCGCGGCCATGCAGACCCCCGTCACCCATGTTCGCCACGCTTGCATCGTTCGCTCCGTCGCGGCTCGCATCAGCGGGGCCGCATGTCTGTGTCCGTCGCGGGCGCCGCGCGCCCCTGTCTGCCCAACGGCGCCACTGCGCCGGTCGCCGACCCTCGAATCAAACCGTTACAACTGACCGGGCTCGGCTATCATCGCCGCGCCCATGAACATCACCGTCGTCGTCTCGGCCTACAGCAACTGGGTGGCGCTCGACCGGACCCTGCTCGGCTTCCGGTGCCAGACGCATGCCCCGGCCGAGCTGTGGGTCGCCGAGGACAGCCACTTCGAAGAGGTCGCGGCGACCGTCGCGAAGCACCGCGCGCTCGCGCCGTACCCGATCCGGCACATCACGCAGGAGAACCGGGGCTACCGCAAGCCGATCATGATGAACCGCGCGTTCGGCGACGCGTGCGGAGAATTCGTCGTCTTCACCGATGCGGATTGCGTGCCCAGGGCCGACCTGCTCGAGACCTACGCCCGGCTGGCACGGCCCGGCATCTTCCTGGCCGGCGGCAGCCACCTGTCGATCCCCGAAGCGTTCCACCGCGAGCGGCTGACCGACACGATGATCACGTCGCAGCAGGTCTTCGATCACGGCTGGCTCGTGGCGCAGGGCATCGCGCTGTCGCGCTGGCGCCTGACCCGCTCGCGACCGCTGGCGCGCACGCTCGACCTGCTGACCGCGCGCGACTCGCTCAACGGCGCGAACACCGGCGCGTGGAAGGCCGACATCCTGAAGGTCGGCGGCTACGACGAGACCATGGGCTACGGCGGCGAGGACCGGAACTTCGGCTACCGGATGAACAACGCCGGCATCCGCGGCGTGCGCGCCCGGCACAGCCTGGTGTGGCTGCACCTCGATCACAAGCGGGGCTACGTCGATCCGGCGCTCAAGCAGGCCAACCTCGACTGGAACCGCGAGGTGAAGCGCCAGCGGCTGGTCTGGCCGCGGCAGACGGCACTGCCGCGCCCGGCGTCCGCCTGAGCCGGCGCAGCACGGGGCGTGCTTCGCGATCAGGCGCCGCCGGTGGTCGCGATCAGGCCGCGAACGACGCCTCGCCCGCGCTGTAGAGCCGCGCATACAGCCCCGCGCGCGCCAGCAGCTGCGCATGCGTGCCGCTCTCGACGATGCGGCCCTCGGCCATCACCAGGATGCGGTCGGCGTTGACGATGGTCGACAGCCGGTGCGCGATCACGAGCGTCGTGCGGTCGCGCATCAGCGTCTCGAGCGCGGCCTGCACCGCGCGCTCGGACTCGTTGTCGAGCGCCGAGGTGGCTTCGTCGAGGATCAGCACCGGCGCGTCCTTGAGGATCGCGCGGGCGATCGACAGGCGCTGGCGCTGGCCGCCGGACAGCCGGATGCCGTTGTCGCCGATCACCGTCTCGAGCCCCTCGGGCAGCGAGGCCACGAAGGCCTCGAGGTGCGCGCCGCGGATCGCGGCCTCGATCCGCTCGCGCGGGGCGTGGCGCCGGTCGCCATAGGCGACGTTGGCCGCGATCGTGTCGTTGAACAGCATCACCTGCTGGCTGACCCAGGCGATCTGCGAGCGCAGGCTGGCGAGCGTGAGCGTCTCGATCGGGATGCCGTCGAGCAGCACGCGGCCCTCGGTGGCCGGATGGAAGCGCGGGATCAGGTTGGCGAGCGAGGTCTTGCCGCCGCCCGAGGGGCCGACGAGTGCCACGGTCTCGCCGGGTGCGACCGCGAGGTCGATCCCCGACAGCGCGATGCGCTCGGTGTTCGGATACGAGAAGCCCACGCCCTCGAAGGCGATCTCGCCCCGCGCGCGCTCGATCACACGGGTGCCGGCGTCGGGCTCGACCGGCTCGTCGACGAATGCGAACACCACCTCGGCGGCGGCGAGCGCGCGCTGCAGGTCGCCGTTGACGTTGGCCAGGTGCTTGAGCGGCGCGAGCAGCATCAGCATCGCGGTCAGGAAGCCGACGAAGCCGCCGGCCGTGGTCTGTTCGGCGCGGGCCTGCATCAGCACGACGCACACCACGACACCGACCGCGACCGCGGCGGCGAGCTGCGTCATCGGCACGATGGTGGCGCTCGCGACCGTCATGCGGCGCGCGAAGTTGCGCAGCCGCTCGTTGGCGGCGTCGAACCGCGACTTCTCCTGGTCCTGGCCGCCGTAGACCTTGATGACCGGATTGCAGCGGATCGCCTCCTCCACCACCGCGGTCATCTCGCCGGTGTAGCGCATCTGCTCGGAGGACAGCCGGCGCATGCGCTTGGAGAAGGCCGCCACCATCACCGCGACGATCGGGATCAGCACGAAGACGACCAGCGTGAGCCGCCAGTTCAGGTACAGCAGCCACGCGAACAGGCCGACGATCACCGCGCTGTCGCGCACCAGCACGACCACGACGCCGGTGAGCGTGTTGGTGACGTTGTTGACGTCGTTGACCAGCTTGGCGATGAGCTGGCCCGAGGACTCGCGCGCGAAGAACCCGGCGGGCATCTCGGCCAGCCGCGAGAACATGTCGCGGCGCAGCTCGGCGAGCACCCGCTGGCCGACCCACGACATCGCGAAGCTCATCGTGAAGGTGGCGGCACCGCGCACGACGAACAGCCCCACGATGGCCAGCGGCAGCGCCCACAGCATCCAGTCCTGGACGTCGCGCAGCGCGGTGTCGAGCATGTAGGTGAACAGCGCCGGCAGCGCCGGCTCGGTGGCCGCGGTGGCGAGCATGCCGAGCACACCGAGCGCGAACACCTTCCAGTGCGGGCGCACGTAGCCGAGCACCCGGCGGATCAGCACCCGATCGCGGCTGCGGCGCTCGGCGGCGCCGGCCTCAGCCATACCGCAGCTCGACGCCCTCGGGCGACAGCCACTGGCGCAGCTCGACGAGCAGCGCCTCGTCCGGGCGGATCCGCCAGGCATCGCCCAGCCGCACCGCACAGCGGGCCTGGGCGTTGTGATAGTGGATCTCGACCGGGCAGCCGCGCGGCGGCGCCGGCGTGTCGTCGTCCTCGGCCGAGAACACCCCGCCGTTCGGCACCTCGCCGACCACGCGCGCGCGATAGGGCTCGAGCAGCGTGCGCAGCCGCGCGCCGTCGGAGCCGCCGTTCATGCGCAGCAGCAGCATCCGCGCGTGCTCCTGGCGGGCTCGCGTGAGGTCGAGGACACGCTCGGCGCTGAGGCGGAAACCGCCGCTGTAGTCGTCCTTCGAGACCTTGCCGTGGATGACGAGCAGCTCGTCTTCCTTGAGCAGGCTTCGCGCCGACTCGTAGAGCTCGTTGAAGATCACGATCTCGACGCTCGCGGTGGTGTCGTCGAGGCCGAGCCGGATCATCTTGCCGCGCCGGGTCATGCCGACCTGCAGCGAGGTCACGATGCCGGCGACCGTGACCGCGGCCGAGCCGTAGGTGGTCTCGGCGATCCGCGGCAAGTCGACGAGCTTCGTCTTCACGAAGCGGCGCACCTCGGCCTCGTGGCCCTTGAAGAGGTGTCCGCTCAGGTAGAAGCCGAGCGCGGTCTTCTCCTCGCGCAGCCGATGGCGCTCGTCCCAGGGCGGGCAGGCCAGCCACTGCGGCTCGATGACGTCGCTGCCGTCGGCGCCACCGAAGAGGCTCGACTGGTTGGCGTTGGCCGCCTGCTGCTCGGCCGCCTCCATCGCCTGCGGCACGTTGGTCAGCAGCTTCGCGCGGTCGGAGTCGAGCGCATCGAACGCACCCGCGCGCACCAGCGCCTCGATGGTGCGGCGGTTGACCACCCGACGGTCGATGCGCGCGCAGAAGTCGAACAGGTCGTCGAACGGCCGCTCGGTGCGCGCGCGCAGGATCTCCTGGACCGCGCCCTCGCCGGTGCCCTTGACCGCACCCAGGCCGTAGCGGACCGTCTTGCGGTCGATCGGATCGAAGCGAAAGCCCGAGGCGTTGATGTCGGGTCCGAGCACCGCGACCTTGTTGTCCAGCGCGTCCTTGACGAAGAGCTGGACCTTGTCGGTGTCGTCCATGTCGGACGACAGCGTCGCGGCCATGAACTCGGCCGGATAGTGCGCCTTGAGCCACGCGGTCTGGTAGGTGACGACCGCGTAGGCGGCGGTGTGCGACTTGTTGAAGCCGTACTCCGCGAACTTCTCCATCAGGTCGAAGAGCTGGGTCGCGAGGTTGGGGTCGTGGCCCTTGCCGGCCGCGCCCTCGTTGAAGATCGCGCGCTGCTGCGCCATCTCCTCGGCCTTCTTCTTGCCCATCGCGCGGCGCAGCAGGTCGGCGCCGCCCAGCGTGTAGCCGGCGATGATCTGCGCGATCTGCATCACCTGCTCCTGGTAGACGATGACCCCGTAGGTCGGCTCCAGGCACTGCGTGAGATCCGGATGGAAGTAGTCGATCTTCTGCTGGCCCTTCTTGCGAAGGATGAAGTCGTCGACCATGCCCGAGCCGAGCGGCCCGGGACGGTAGAGCGCCAGCACCGCGATGATGTCCTCGAAGCGATCGGGCTGCAGCTTCTTCAGCAGCTTCTTCATGCCGTCGCCCTCGACCTGGAAGATCGCCGTGGTGTTGGCGTCCTTCAGGATCTGGTAGGCCTTCGGGTCGGTGAAGGAGAGCGTGCTGAGGTCGAGGTTTCGATCGGGCTCGTTGCGGTTGATGTAGTCGACCGCGAGCTGGATGATCGTGAGGTTGCGCAGGCCCAGGAAGTCGAACTTCACGAGGCCCACGGCCTCGACGTCGTCCTTGTCGAACTGCGCGACCACCGAGTCGGTACCCGGCGCCTTGTAGAGCGGGCAGAAGTCGGTGAGCTTGCCGGGCGCGATCAGCACGCCGCCGGCATGCATGCCGACGTTGCGGATCAGGTCCTCGAGCGGCTCGGCGACCGCGAGCAGCTCGCGGACCTCCTCCTCCTTGCGCTCGCGCTCGGCGAACAGCGGCTCGGCCTCGCGCGCCTTCGCGAGCGACACCGGCTTGGCCTGCACGATCGGGATCAGCTTGGAGAGCTGGTCGCAGAAGGTGTAGGGCATGTCGAGCACGCGGCCGGCGTCGCGGATCACCGCCTTGGAGGCCATGGTGCCGAAGGTCGCGATCTGCGAGACGGCCTGCGCGCCGTACTTCTCGCGCACGTACTCGATGACCTTCCAGCGGTTGTCCTGGCAGAAGTCGATGTCGAAGTCGGGCATCGACACCCGCTCGGGATTCAGGAACCGCTCGAACAGCAGCGCGTACGGCAGCGGATCGAGGTCGGTGATGCCGAGTGCGAAGGCGACCAGCGAGCCCGCGCCCGAGCCGCGGCCCGGGCCCACCGGCACGCCGTTGGCCTTCGCCCAGTTGATGAAGTCGGCCACGATGAGGAAGTAGCCGGGAAAGCCCATCTGGATGATGGTCTCGCACTCGGTGCGCAGCCGCTCGACGTAGCGCGGGCGCTCGCGCTCGCGTGCGGCGGGGTCGGGGAAGCACTTGAGCAGCCGCTCCTCGAGGCCGTCGGCCGCGAGCCGGCGCAGGTAGTCCTCGATGGTCAGGCCGTCGGGCGTGGGGAAGTCGGGCAGGCGCGACTTGCCGAGCTCCATCGTCAGGCTGCAGCGGCGCGCGATCTCGACCGAGTTCGCGAGCGCCTCGGGCAGGTCGGCGAACAGCTCGGCCATCTCGGCCTGCGGCCGGAAGTACTGCTCCTCGGTGAAGCGGCGCACACGGCGCGGGTTGGCCAGCATCTCGCCGTCGGCGATGCAGACCCGTGCCTCGTGGGCGCGGTACTCGTCGCGGTTCAGGAACTGCACCGGATGGGTGGCCACCACCGGCATCCCGAGGCGCGCGGCGAGCGCGGCCGCCGCGCGCACCTGCGGCTCGGCGTCGGCGTGGCCGCTGCGCTGCAGCTCGACGTACCAGGCGTCGGGGAAGCGCCGCGCCCAGTCGCGCGCGAGCGACTCGGCGGCCTCGACGCTGCCGGCGAGCAGTGCCTGCCCGACGTCGCCGGCCTGCGCACCCGACAGCGCGATCAGACCGTGGTGGCCGTCGGGGCCGTGCAGCAGTCCCTCGTCGAACCATTCGCGGCGGATCTCGCCGCGGCCCCGCCACTCGTTCTCGAGCCAGGCGCGCGACAGCAGGTCGCACAGGTTGAGGTAGCCGGTGCGGTCGCGCACCAGCAGCAGCAGCCGGTGCGGCCGGTCCCGTTCGGCGTCGTTGGTGATCCAGGCATCGAGGCCGAGGATCGGCTTGACGCCCTTGCCGCGCGCGGCGCGGTAGAACTTGACCCAGCCGAACATGTTGGCCGAGTCGGTGAGGGCGAGCGCGCCCTGCGCGTCGGCGGCCGCGGCCGCGACGAGCGAATCGATGCGCACGATCGAGTCGCTGACCGAGTATTCCGAGTGGACCCGGAGATGGACGAATCGCGGCGCCGGCATGGCCGCATTCTACCGCCGCGATGGGGGGCCGATTCCGGTCCGGGGCGCCCGGACGGGGCCCGTATAATCCGCCGCCACATGTCCGCCCCTACCCTCGCCCCGGCCTCCGCCGGCAGCAGCGCGCACCGGCGCGCGCTGCTCACCCTGCTCGGCTGCACGGTGCTCTGGAGCCTCGCCGGCGTCGGCACGCGCCGTCTCGAGCACGCGGAGGGCTTCGAGATCGCGTTCTGGCGCTCGCTGTTCTGCGCGGCCTTCGTGATCGCGGTGATGGTGGTGCGCCACCGCGGGGCCTGGGTCGGCCACGTGCTGGGCGCCGGCCCGATCGGCTGGGCGAGCGGCGCGATGTGGGCGGTGATGTTCACCTGCTTCATGATCGCGCTGTCGCTCACGACGGTGGCGAACGTGCTGGTGGTGATGGCCGCCTCGCCGCTGCTCGCGGCACTCCTGGGCCTGGCGGTGCTGCGCGAGCCGGTAAGGCCCCGCACCTGGGCCGCGATCGCGATCGCCGCGGCGGGCATCGTCTGGATGGTGCGCGACGAGCTCTCGGGCCAGGGGCTGGCGGGCATGGCGGTGGCCTTCGCGGTGCCGGTCGCCTCCGCGATCAACATCGTGCTGCTCAAGCGCAGCAACGGGCGGGTCGACCTGGTGCCGGCGGTGCTGCTGGGCGCACTGATCAGCATGGCGGTGACGCTGCCGCTGGCCTGGCCGCTGTCGGCCAGCACGCCCGACCTCGCGATCCTGGCCGCCCTCGGCGTCTTCCAGCTCGCCGTGCCCTGCATGCTGATGGTCCGGGCGGCGCAGCACCTCGCGCCGCACGAGATCGCGCTGCTCGGGCTGATGGAGGTGGTGCTCGGACCGCTGTGGGCCTGGCTGGGTGCGGGCGAGGCCGCGACCGCGAGCACGCTGCAGGGCGGCGCGCTGGTGCTGGTGGCGCTGCTGCTGAACGAGCTGGTGGGGATGCGGGAGAAGCGGGGCTAGCCGATCGGGCTCACGCAAGCATGCGCGAGCGGGTCGGTCACTTTTCCACGAACGCCCGCTCGATCACGTAGTCGCCCGGCACGCCCTGCGAGGGCGAGATCACGAAGCCGCGCGCATCGAGCAGCGCCCGCGTGTCGGCGAGCATGGCCGGGCTGCCGCAGATCATCGCGCGGTCGGTGGCCGGCGACAGCGGCGGCAGGCCGATGTCGTCGGTCAGCTTGTCGCTGGCGATCAGGTCGGTGATGCGCCCACGGTTGCGGAACGGCTCGCGGGTGACGGTCGGGTAGTAGACCAGCCGCTGCTGCACCAGCTCGCCGAAGAACTCGTTGCCCGGCAGCTCGTCCTGCAGGTACTCGGAGTAGGCGAGCTCGCTGACCTCGCGAACGCCATGCACCAGCACGACCTTCTCGAAGCGCTCGTAGGTCTCCGGGTCCTTGACGATCGACATGAAGGGCGCAAGGCCCGTGCCGGTGCCGAAGAGGAACAGGTTGCGGCCCGGACGCAGGTCGTCGACCACCAGCGTGCCGGTCGGCTTGCGGCTCACCAGCACGGTGTCGCCGGGCTTGAGGTGCTGCAGCCGCGAGGTCAGCGGGCCGTCCTGGACCTTGATGCTCAGGAACTCGAGGTTCTCCTCGTAGTTCGCGCTGGCCACGCTGTAGGCGCGCATCAGCGGCTTGCCGTCGACCGGCAGGCCGAGCATCACGAAGTGGCCGTTGCGAAAGCGCAGCGACGGGTCACGCGTGGTCTTGAAGCTGAACAGCGTGTCGTTCCAGTGATGGACGTCGAGGACGGTCTCGGTGTTGAACGCGGACATGGGCGGGAACCGGAGGCGTGGGCCTGAGCGGCAGCGAGCTGCTGCGATGCACAAATGGTACCTCGGCCGCAGCGACCGGGGAACTGACGCAGATCAATGAGCACACGCCCTGCCGGCATGAGACGCAGGGCCTCCGACGTTCCGGAAACAGGGTCGCCGCAGTCGGCCGGCCCCTGCGGGCGCGGCCTGCGGGCCGCGCGGCGACCCCGTGCACGGACTCAGCGGCGCAGCGTGCGCGTCTTCTCGGCGAGGCGCTTGCCGTAGGCGCGCGCCGTGTCGAGATCGCCCTTCGGCGGCGACTGCTCGGGCGGCACGTTGTCGGCCTGGGCCATCACGCCGATCGAGGAGCCGAGCCGGTTCAGCTCCTCGGGATGACCGGGCTGGCGCGGCGGCATCATGCCGGTGCCGACCCAGACCATGCCGTGCTGCATCGCCAGCGTCACGAAGTACATGAGCGTCGAGTACTTGTCGCCGCTCATGTTCTGCGAGCAGGTGAAGCCGCCTGCGACCTTGTCCTTCCAGCCCTGGCTGAACCACACCTTGGCCGAGGCGTCGGCGAACTTCTTGAAGTCGCCCGATGCCCCGCCCATGTAGGTCGGTGAACCGAAGACGATGGCATCGGCGGCGGCGAGCTCGGCCCACTGGGCGTCGCCCGCCTGCGTGACGTCGAGCAGCGTGGCCTGCACGCCGGGCACCGAGGCCGCGCCCTCGCGCACGGCCTCGGCGACCCGCTTCGTGTGACCGTAGCCGGAGTGGTAGGCAACCACGAGCGTCGTCATCGGGCTGACCTCAGGCCGGACGCGCGAGCTTGGCCGCGATCTGCGCGACGTGGCGCCCCTGGTAGCGCGCGCCCTCGAGCTCGACCGCCGACGGCATGCGGCTGCCGTCGCCACCGGTGATGGTCGACGCGCCGTAGGGCGAGCCGCCCTTGATCTCCTCGAGGCCGGTCTGCCCCGCGAAGGCGTACGGCAGCCCGACCACGACCATGCCGTGGTGCATCAGCGTCGGGATGAAGGTCAGGATCGTCGACTCCTGGCCGCCGTGCTGGGTCGCGGTCGAGGTGAACACCGAACCGACCTTGCCGACCAGCGCGCCGCGGGCCCACAGGCCGCCGGTCTGGTCGAGGAAGTTGCGCATCTGCGCGGTCATGTTGCCGAAGCGGGTCGGCGTGCCGAAGATGATCGCGTCGTACTCGGGCAGCTCGTCGACGGTGGCGATCGGTGCGGCCTGGTCGAGCTTGATGCCCGACTTGCGCGCGATCTCCTCCGGCACGAGCTCGGGCACGCGCTTGATCACCGCTTCGGCGCCAGCCTCGCGCACGCCTTCGGCGACGGCGCCGGCCATCGTCTCGATGTGGCCGTAGGACGAGTAGTAGAGGACGAGAACCTTGGACATCTTCTTCTCCGTTGGGAAAGGGTGTGATTCGGAAAGGGGTGATCGGAGGGATCAGGCGAGGTCGAAGACCAGCACCTCGGCGTCGACGCCGCGTTCGAGCTCGACGGCGGCCTCGCCGACGAGCTTCGCAGCGTCGCCCGCGACGAGTGTCGTGCCGTTGACCGACACGCTGCCGCGAGCGACGTGGACGTAGGCCTTGCGCCCCGGCTCGAGCGCGAGCCGTGCGCGTTCGTCGCCGTCGATCAGCGCCGCATACAGCCGGGCCTGCTGGTGGATCGTGACCGAACCGTCGGCGCCGTCGGGCGAGGCGATCAGCCGCAGCCGGCCGCGCTTGTCGGCAGCCTCGAAGCGGCGCTCCTCGTAGCCGGGCGCGATGCCGCGCCGGTCGGGCTCGATCCAGATCTGCAGGAAGTGCGTCGGGCCGTCCTGGCGCTGGTTGAACTCGCTGTGCATGACGCCGGTCCCGGCGCTCATTCGCTGCACGTCGCCCGGCCGGATCACCGAGCCGTTGCCCAGGCTGTCCTTGTGCGCGAGGGCGCCGTCGAGCACGTAGCTGATGATCTCCATGTCGCGGTGCCCGTGCGTGCCGAAGCCGGTGCCGGCGGCCACGCGGTCCTCGTTGATCACGCGCAGCGGGCCGAAGCCCATGTGCTGCGGGTCGTGGTAGCTCGCGAACGAGAAGCTGTGCCAGGAGTCGAGCCAGCCGTGGTCGGCATGGCCGCGTTCGGCTGCGGGTCGAAGTTCGATCATCGTGCCCTCCGGGAGGTGCGAGTTCTTGATGGAGGTCATTTTGGGACCGGGCCGCAGCCGGCAAGGCGCTATGATTTCGACTGCCTGTTCAAATTTTTTGATGCCATGCCGCTGACGCTGGAAGCCCTCGAGACGGTCGACACCATCGCCCGCAAGGGCAGCTTCGCCGCGGCGGCGGCGGCGCTCGGCAAGGTGCCTTCGGCGCTGACCTACACGGTGCGCAAGCTCGAGGACGAGCTCGACGTGCTGCTGTTCGACCGGCGCGGGCCGCGCGCGCAGCTCACCGCCGCCGGCCGGGTGCTGCTCGACGAGGGCCGCGGACTGCTGCGCTCGGCGGACGACCTCGCGCGCCGCGTGCGCCGGGTCGCGAGCGGCTGGGAGCCGGAGCTGCGGATCGGCGTCGACGCGCTCATCGACTTCGACCGGCTGCGGCCGCTGATCGAGGACTTCTACCGGCTGCAGGCGCCGACGCGGCTGCGCTTCACCTACGAGGTGCTCGACGGCGCGTGGGAGGCCCTGCTCGAGGGCCGCGCGGACCTGGCGATCGGTGCGCCACACGATGCGCCGAGCCCGGCCCTGTCATCGGCGAGCTTCTCGCTGCGGCCGATGGGCCGCGTCGAGTTCGTGTTCTGCGTGGCGCCGCACCACCCGCTGGCGAGCGTGGACGAGCCGATCCCGACCGAGACGCTGGTGGCGCACCGGGCGGTGGCGGTCGGCGGCACGTCGAGGCTCGCGCCCTCCCGCAGTTCGGGGCTGCTCGCAGGCCAGGAGACGCTCACCGTCGGCACCGCCGAGCAGAAGGTGGCGATGCAGGTCGCCGGGCTCGGCGTGGGCTGGATCCCCGAGCCCTTCGCCCGTCCGCACCTCGCCTGCGGTCGCCTGGTCGCGCGCCGGCCCGCCGAGCCGCGCCCGCCGGCGACGCTGCACTACGGCTGGCGGCGAGCCGACCCCGGCAATGCGCTGAAGTGGTGGCTGTCCCGCCTCGAGCTGCCGCAGGTGCGCGAGCGCCTGCTCGACGGGCCGCAGTCGGCGCCGCTGCCGGACGGTGGCTGGACAGCCGAGGGTGACGGGGCACCGCCGAAGACCCGTGCGCGTCCCCGCAGGACCGCCCGATGAACGCCGCCGACGGCCGCTACGTCGGTCGCTTCGCCCCCTCCCCCACCGGACCGCTGCACGCCGGATCGGTGGTCGCGGCACTCGCGTCCTGGCTCGATGCGCGCGCGCACGCCGGGCGGTGGCTGCTGCGGATCGAGGACATCGACCCGCCGCGCGAGCAGCCGGGCGCGACCGCGGCCATCATCGACACGCTGACCCGCCTGGGCCTGCACGCCGACGGCGAGCCGGTCTTCCAGTCGGCGCGCGGCGCGTGCTACGCGGCCGCGCTCGAGACCCTGGTCGCACGCGGTCTCGCCTATCCCTGCGGCTGCACGCGCCGGGAGATCGCGGACTCGCAGCAGCGCGCCGGACAGGCCGCGGCCCGCCACGGCGAGCTCGTCTACCCCGGCACCTGCCGCGACGGCCTGCCCGAGGGCCGCGCGCCGCGCGCCTGGCGGCTGCGCGTGCCCGCGGGTACGGTCCGGATCGACGATCGGCTGCTCGGCGCCGTCGAGCAGGACGTGGCCGCCGAGGTCGGTGACTTCGTGCTGCGGCGCGCCGACGGGCTGTGGGCCTACCAGCTCGCGGTGGTGGTCGACGACGCGGCCCAGGGCGTCACCGACGTCGTGCGCGGTGCCGACCTCGCCGGCTCGACCGCACGGCAGGTGGTGCTGGCCGACGCACTCGGCGTGCCCTCGCCGCGCTGGCTGCACGTGCCGGTGGTGGCCGGGGAGGACGGCGACAAGCTGTCGAAGCAGAACGGTGCGACCGCGATCGACGCGGCCCGGCCGCTGCCGGTGCTCGACGCGGCGATGCGGCACCTGGGGTTCGAGCCGCCTGCCGTCCGCGAGCGCGACCCGTGGCTCGCGGAGGCCATCCGGCGCTGGGCGGCCCGCTTCGGCCCGCAGGCCGACGCGCGCCGCCGCTGAGGCTCAGGCCTTCTTGCCGCCGCCGAGGAGGGCTGCGACCGGACGGGCGCCCCGGCGCGGCGCGGGACGCGCGGCCTCGGTCGCGGCGGCGCTCGCGGCCGCATCGGCCGTCTGCCCGGCGACACCGACGTCCGGCTCGTAGGGCTTGGAGAAGAAGGGATCGTCGCGCAGGCGCGGAGCCGCCGGCGGGACCGTCGGGCGCGCACGCGCGGAGCGGTCGTCGTCTCGCTCGCGGCTGCGGCGCGGGCGCTCGGTGTCGCGCTCCGGGCGTTCGGTGCGCGGGGCCCGCTCGGCGGGCTCCGCACGCGGCCCCCGCTCTGCCGCCTCGGGCTGCGGCGCACCTTCGGCGGCCTCGGGCTGCGGCGCGGCGCGCTCCGTGCCCTCGCTGCGCGCCGGACGCTCGCTGCGCCCTTCACGACGCATGCCGCGGGGTCCGGCATCGACGGCCATGTCCTCGACGGGCAGCTTGCTCTTGACCAGCTTCTCGATGTCGGCGAGCAGCCGGTCGTCGTTGCTGCCGGTCATCAGCGACAGGGCCATGCCCGAGGCGCCCGCGCGGCCGGTGCGGCCGATGCGGTGCACGTAGTCCTCGGGCGAGTACGGCAGGTCGTAGTTGATGACCGCAGGCAGCTCGGCGATGTCGAGCCCGCGGGCGGCGACGTCGGTGGCGACCAGCACGACGATCTTGCCCGCCTTGAAGTCCTCGAGCGTCTTGAGCCGCTCCTGCTGGGACTTGTCGCCGTGGATCGCCGCCGAGTTCAGGCCGTCCTTCTCGAGCTCGCGCGCCAGCCGGCCGCAGCCGATCTTGGTGTTCGAGAACACGATGACCTGCGACAGCGCGTTGTCGCGCACCAGCTTGGCGACCGCGGCGCGCTTGTGCTCCACCGACGGCACCCGATAGACCACCTGGGTGATGTTCTCGGCGAGCGCGTTGCGGCGCGCCACCTCGATGAGCTGCGGGTTCTTCAGGAAGCTCTCGGCCAGCTTGCGGATCTCGCCGGAGAAGGTCGCCGAGAACATCAGGTTCTGGCGGTCCTTCGACAGCAGGTTGATGATCCGCTGGATGTCCGGCAGGAAGCCCATGTCGAGCATCCGGTCGGCCTCGTCGAGCACGAGGATCTGGACCTGCGACAGGTTCGTCGTGCGCTGCTCGACGTGGTCGAGCAGTCGGCCCGGCGTGGCGACCAGCAGCTCGCAGCCGTTGCGCAGCGCCGCGGTCTGCGGCTTCATGTCGACACCACCGAACACCACCGCGCAGCGCAGCGGCGTGTGCTTCGCGTAGGCGGCGACGTTCTGGTAGATCTGGTCGGCGAGCTCGCGGGTGGGCGCGAGCATCAGCGCACGCACCGGGTGGCGCGCCGGCGAGGCGCTGCTGCTCGCGAGCGGCAGCAGCCTGTGGATGATCGGCAGCGCGAAGCCGGCGGTCTTGCCGGTCCCGGTCTGGGCCGCACCCATGACGTCCTTGCCGGTCATCACGACCGGGATGGCCTGGGCCTGGATCGGCGTCGGCTCCCGATAGCCGAGCTCGGCGACGGCACGGCGGATCGGCTCGGCGAGGCCGAAGTCGTCGAAGGTGATGGGGGGTGTTTCTATTTCTGTTTCGCTCATCGGGGGGGCGTCCGGCCGGCTCGGCCGCAGAACGCCGAAAATCGGGCATTTTACGCCTTTTGCCCCGCCAGCGGTTCCCGGGGGCATCCGGGCCCCGTCCGGGCCGCGCACGGCGCACGGCCCGCACGCGTCGCCAGCCGACGCGGGGCACCCGGCGCCGCACGCCCGGGGGCGCTCCAGAGGCGCTACAGGAACCGGTCGAGCAGCTTGCGGCTGGCGCGATCCAGGGCGCCGATGTCACGCACCAGGAACTGGATCCCGTTGCGATCGGCGATCAGCAGCGAGCTGCGGGCGAGCCGACGGATGTCCTCCTCGCCCTTGAGCACCAGCGCCGTCGGTCCGCGGTCGGTGTCGATCGTCCAGGTGCTCGGCGTCGCGAAGCTCGAGACTGCACGGATCGCTCGGATCTCGGGCACGAACTCGCGGCTCGCCAGGTCCTGCTCGATCAAGGTGCGGCGCGCGGTGTCCAGCGCCTCGAGCCGCGGGATCCAGGCGAGCTCGTGGCCATCGGCGCTGACCAGCGACAGGCCCTCGTCCGGGGCCCCGATCGGGAACGCGCGCACCGGCACCACGGCGACGTGGGCCACGCCGTCCTCGCCGGTCAGCACCAGGCGTCCGAAGGGGTCGCGTGACAGCGCGAACTCAGCCATCGGTGTCCTCGTCGCGCCAGAACTTCTGGCGCGACGCCTCGTCGCTCTCGTCGCCCTGGCGAACCTGCGCCTGGTACAGGCGGAAGTACGCGCCCTCGCGGGCCATCAGCGTCTCGTGGTCGCCGACCTCCACGACCTGCCCGCGATCGAGCACCACCAGCCGGTTGGCCTTGCGCAGCGTCGACAGCCGGTGCGCGATCGCGATCGTCGTGCGGCCCTTCACCAGGTTGTCGAGCGCCTTCTGGATCTCCTTCTCGGTCTCGGTGTCGACCGCCGAGGTCGCCTCGTCGAGGATCAGGATCCGCGGGTCGATCAGCAGCGCGCGCGCGATCGAGATCCGCTGGCGCTCGCCGCCCGACAGCGCCTGCCCGCGCTCGCCGACCAGCGAGTCATAGGCGTGCGGCAGGCGCAGGATGAAGTCGTGCGCATGGGCCGCGCGCGCGGCCGCGACGATCTCGGCCCGCGTCGCGTCGGGCTTGCCGTAGGCGATGTTCTCGGCGATCGTGCCGAAGAACAGGAAGGGCTCCTGCAGCACCAGACCGATGTGCCGGCGGAACTGCGCGACCGGCACCGATCGCACGTCGATGCCGTCGATGCGGACCGTGCCGTCGGTGACGTCGTAGAAGCGGCAGATCAGGTTGACCAGCGTGCTCTTGCCCGAGCCGCTGTGGCCGACCAGGCCGATCATCTCGCCCGGGGCGATGTCGAGGTCGATCCCGCGGATGATCGCGCGGTTGCCGTACCGGAAGGCCGCACCCTCGATCTGGATGCGCCCCTCGACCTTGGGCAGCATCACCGGATGGGCCGGCTCCGGCACGCTGGAGACATGGTCGAGGATGTCGAAGATCCGCTTGGCGCCGGCGGCCGCCTTCTGCGTGAACGACACGATGCGGCTCATCGAGTCGAGCCGCAGGTAGAAGCGCCCGATGTACGCGAGGAAGGCGGTCAGCACGCCGACGGTGATGCTGTCGCCGGCGATCTGCCAGATGCCGAAGCCCCAGACGATCAGCAGCCCGATCTCGGTCATCAGCGTGACCGTCGGCGAGAACAGCGACCACACGCGGTTCACGCGGTCGTTGACCGCGAGGTTGTGGCGATTCGCCTCGCGGAAGCGCTCCGCCTCGCGGCTCTCCTGCGCGAACGCCTTGACCACGCGGATGCCCGGAATGGTGTCGGCGAGCACGCTGGTGACC
>JAIYAG010000383.1 GCA_027489195.1 Burkholderiales bacterium
CGGCGGCATCAGCCGCCTGCACGGGCAGCGCTCCACGCTCGAGATCGCCGCGATCATCGCGATCGACGGCCCGCGCTGGAAGGTGCGCGGCACCGAGGACCGCGCGCCGCTGTCGCGCTCGATGGTCTTCGCCCGGGACCGCCACGTGTGCGCGTACTGCGGCGGGCGCTTCACGCAGGCCGCGCTCGAGATGGAGCATGTGACGCCGAGTTCGCGCGGCGGGCTGACCGTCTGGCAGAACGTGGTGTCGGCCTGCCGGGCCTGCAACCAGCGCAAGGGCAACCGCACGCCCGAGTCGGCGTCCATGCCGCTGCTGTACGTGCCCTACGTCCCGAACCGTCACGAGGCGTTCATCCTCGCGAACCGCCGGATCCTCGCCGACCAGATGCACTTCCTGCTCGCCGGCGTGCCGCGTCACTCGCGGCTGTGGGTGTCCGACGAGGCGCCCGATCAGCCGGCCGTCTCGGTGCCCGGCACGAGGAAGCGCGCCCCGCACTCGTCCGGCGGCAAGGGTCGCGAGAACAGGTAGCCCTGCATCGCGCGGCAGCCGAGCGCGAGCAGCGCCTCGCGCTGCGCGTCGGTCTCGACGCCCTCGGCCACCACCTCGGCCCCGAGGCTGCGCGCGATCGCGACGATCGCGGGCACGATGGCCGCCTGTTGGCCGCCGCCGGAACGTCCGAGGTCACCGACGAAGGCCCGGTCGATCTTGATGCAGTGGATCGGGAAGGAGCGCAGGTAGGCGAGCGACGAATGCCCGGTGCCGAAGTCGTCGAGCGCGATCCGCACGCCCATCGCCGCGAGCTCGCCGAGCACGCGCGCTGCCCGGTCGGGGTCGGCCATCACCGTCCCTTCGGTCAGCTCGAGCTGGAGTCGCGAGGCCGGCAGGCCGGTGTCCGCGAGCAGCGCGCGCAGCTCGCGCACGAGGCCGCCGTCGCGCAGCTGCACCGGAGTGACGTACACCGACAGGTAGGCCTCGGTGCTGGCGTCGTCTCGCCGTCCGTCCCAGTCGACCTGCTGCGCGCACGAGCGGGCGAGCACCTGCGCGCCGACCGCGCCGATCAGCCCGGTCTCCTCGGCCAGCGGCACGAAGACCGCGGGGCCGACCGCACCGCGCTCGGGATCGTTCCAGCGTGCGAGGGCCTCGACGCCGAGCACCCGACCGTCGCGGCCGTCGACGATCGGCTGGTAGGCGACGCCGAGCCCGCCGCGTGCGACCGCAGCGCGCAGGTCGTTGACCATCGCGAGCTTCTCGCGCAGCGACGCGTTGATCCGCGGCGCATAGAAGCGCAGCGCGTTGCGGCCGTCCTGCTTGGCCTGGTACATCGCGGCGTCGGCGTTCTTCAGCAGCCGACGCGGGTCGTCGCCGTCCTCCGGGAACATCGCGATGCCGATGCTCGCGCTGACAGTGGCCATCATGCCGTCGAGCGGCAGCGGCGTGGCCACCGCCTCGAGGATCTTGCGGGTCACGGTCTCGACGTCGCGGCGCCGGCGCACCGGGTCGATCAGCACCAGGAACTCGTCGCCGCCGAAGCGTGCGAGGCGGTCGCCCTTGCGCAGGCACTTGCGGATGCGCGCCGCGACCTGCTGCAGCAGCTCGTCGCCGGCATCGTGACCGAGCGAGTCGTTGATCTCCTTGAAGCCGTCGAGATCGAGGAACAGCAGCGCGAAGCGCGAACGGCGCACGCGTGCGTGCTCGACGGCCTGGGCGATGTCCTGCTTGAACGCGCTGCGGTTGGGCAGCCCGGTGAGCTCGTCCTGCAGCGCCAGGCGTTGCACGCGCAGTTCCGCGAGGCGGCGCGCGGTCACGTCGAGCATCGCGCCGTGCAGCTGCGAGACACCCCCCTGGTCATCGGCCTGCGAGGCGATCGTCGCCGAGAACCAGCGGACCTCGCCGCGGGCGTCGCGCACCCGCAGCTCGCCGCTGTAGCGCCCGGGTGCACGCAGCGCGGCCTGCACCGCGCGGTTCGCCGTCTCGCGGTCGTCCTCCAGCACGTAGTCGAGCAGCGCCTCGATGCCCGCGGGCGGCGAGTCCGGATCCATGCCGAGGCGCCGCGCGAACGGCTCGGAGACGTCGACACGGCCGTCGCCGACGCGCAGCGACCAGCTGCCCAGGCCGGCCAGGCGCTGGGCCTGCATCAGGTCGGTCCGGCTCTGCTCGAGCTGCGCGGTGCGTTCGTCGACGCGCGTCTCCAGGTCGTCGCGCTGGTCGCGCAGGCGCAGCGTCGCGCGGGTCAGCGCGTCGGCCGCGTAGCGATAGGCCCGGCGCGAGTCCTCGAGCTCGAGCTGCAGCCGGCCGAGGTCGCGCTCGAGCGTGGTCAGCAGCGACTGCCAGCGGGCGGCGTCGGGCGGCGCCTCGCCCGGGGCGAGCGCGTGCGGCGCCAGCAGCCGGGTCAGCAGCGGGTACGGGACGTGGGTCACGACGGTCGGCGCACGCTCATGGCCCGCGAGTCTGACGAACGGACGGCGCGGGCGGTGTGACCGAGTGCCCTGCGGCCCAGGCCGTCGATGCCCCGCGCCGACGGACGGTCGTGCACCGGGTACCGGGCGGCGTGCCCCTACACTCGAACCGGGTCGGACGCGCAGTGCAGCGGCCCGAATCGAGGGCGACGCGATGTTCGACGACGACACGGTGCGGATCTGGGAACTGGCGAGCTACCTGGTGACGGTGATCGGCCTGCCGCTGGCGGCGTTCGCGCTGTGGCGCGAGTCGCGTGCAGAGCGCGACAACGAGCGCAAGGAGATCGAGCAGCGCGACGAGGAGACCTACCTGCGGCTGTCCGAGCAGTACACCGAGTTCGTCCGGGACGTGCTGGGGTATCCCGAGCTCGGGCTGCATCCGCGGCTGCCCCCGCCGTCCGGCCTCGATGCCGACCAGGCGGCGCGCCGGCTGCTGTTCTTCGAGATGCTGATCGCCCTCTTCGAGCGTGCGTACATCCTGCTGTACGACGAGGCGTCCGACCCGCAGGGGGCCCGGCGCTGGCAGTCGTGGGCCGACACGATGCAGCAATGGTGCGGCCGTCACGATTTCCGCGAGGCGCTGCCCGGCCTTCTGGTCGGGGAGGATCCGGCGTTCTGCGCCTACATCCTCGGGCTGTGCGAGGCGCCGCTGTCCGTGCCTGCGCCTGCGCCGGGTACCGGCACGGGCGCGGGCTGAAGCGGCGGCCGCGGCCGTCCGCTCAGCGCGGGTCGGCGGGCCCCTCGCCGACGTCCGCCACCGGATCCGCGACGGGGTCGGGCGCCGGCGGGCGCAGCGCCGGCTCGCGCTCGAGCGCGGACTTCACCAGCAGGTGGGCCGCGATCGGCGCGGTGACGAACACGAACACCGTGATCAGCAGCTCGTGGATCACCAGCCGCTGTCCGGTCCAGCCGAAGACGAGCATCGAGGCGAGCAGCGCCCCGCCGACGCCGAGCGTGCTCGCCTTGGTGGGCGCGTGCACGCGCAGGTAGAAGTCGCGCAGCCGCGCCAGGCCGATGGCACCGACCAGCGCGAAGCCGCCGCCGGCCACCAGCAGCAGGCTGGCCACCAGGTCGATCGCGAAGGGCAGGGCGTCGTGGGTCATCGGATGTCCCGCAGGTCAGTCGTGGTCGATCACGTCGCCGCGCGCCACGAAGCGCGCGGTGACCACGGTGCCGACGAAGCCGAGCATCGCGATCACCAGCGCGGCCTCGAAGTAGACCTGCGTGCGGAACCGGATACCGAGCAGGATGACGATCGCCAGCGCGTTCACGTAGAGCGTGTCGAGCGCGAGCACGCGGTCGAGCACGTCAGGACCGGCGAGCAGCCGCCAGCAGGTCAGCAGCAGGGCGATGCAGAACATGCCGAGCGACAGCGTCAGCGCATGGTCGATCATTCGAACAGCTCCCGGATCGGTGCTTCGTAGCGGGTCTTGATCTCGGCGACCAGGGCCTGCGGGTCGTCGACGTCCAGGCCGTGGACCAGCAGGTGGCGGTGGTCGTCCGACAGCTCGGCCGACAGCGTGCCCGGCGTCATCGTGACGATGCCCGCGAGCAGCGAGATCGAGCGCGGCCGCCGCACGTCGAGCGGCACCCAGACGAACTTCGGATCGAGCGCGTCGTGGCGGCCCAGGATGCGCCGGGCGACCTGCAGGTTCGCGACCACGATGTCGTGCAGCACCGTCCAGGCGAGCCGCAGCGCGATGCCGGGGCGGCGCCAGCCCGCGCGGCCTCGGCCCGGGTCCGGCAGTGCGCTCGAGGCAGGGCCGCCCAGCCGGGCGAACGCCAGCGCGAGGGCGAGCCCGAGCAGCAGGTGCCCGGGCGCGAGCGTCTGGTTCAGCAGCAGCCAGGCGAGCCACAGCCCCAGTGCCGTCCAGGGACGGGGCAGCAGCCGGCGCAGCAGGCCGGGCGGGGGCACGGGGCTCATCGGAACGACTCCGGGCGCGGCTGGTGGGGGCCGGCGCGCGGCACCGTGCGCAGCACCTGGTCGACGAGCGTCTCGGGTGCGAGCAGCTGGGCCGCGGTCGCCTGCGCGTAGCGCTGCATCGGCGCGGCGTACACCGTGATCGCGACGACCGCGGCCAGCGCGAGCAGGCAGGGCAGCAGTTCGCGCGTGGACGGTGCCGGCGCGCCGGGCACCGGCGCGGCCTCGGACTTCCAGAACAGCACGCTGCCGGCCCGCGCGAGCGCGATCAGCGCGAACAGGCTGCCGCCGAGCACCACCGTCCACATCACGCCGACCGAGGCGGCGGGCGAGCCGGTGTCGGGCAGCATCGCGGCCAGCAGCATCGCCTTGCCGATGAAGCCACCCAGCGGCGGCAGCCCCGCCACCGCGACCGCGGTGGCGAAGAACAGCAGTCCGACCGCGGCCGGACGCAGCGGCGCGGGGCCCGGTCGCAGCCGGTCGGCGAACTCGCCGCGCCCGCGTGCCACCAGGTCGGCCACCAGGTACAGCGCCGCCGCCGACAGCGTGGTGTGCGGCAGGTAGAAGACCGCCGCTGCGATCGAGCGCTCGGTGCCCAGTCCGACGCCGATCAGCAGGAAGCCCGCCGAGCCGACCAGCAGCATCGATGCGAGCCGCCTGAGGTCGGCGCCCGCGAGCGCGCCGAGCATCGCGAGCAGGTAGCCCGCGGCGGCCAGGCCGGCGATCCACGGGAACGCGGCGTTCGCGAGCGCGCCGGCGCCCGCGCCGAACACCATCGTGAACACCCTGAGCACCGCGTAGAGCCCGACCTTGGTCATCACCGCGAACAGCGCCGCCACCGGCGGGCTCGCGGCGGAGTAGGTGCCGGGCAGCCACAGGTAGAGCGGCAGGATCGCGGCCTTCAGGCAGAACACCGTGAGCAGCATCCAGGCGCCCGCCCGCGCCAGCGTCGCGTCGCCGTCCGCGAGCGCCGGCATGCGGGCCGCCAGGTCGGCGAAGTTCAGCGTGCCGGTCACGCCGTACAGCAGGCTCGCCGCGACGAGGAAGAGCGCCGAGCCGAACAGGTTCAGCGTCACGAAGCGCAGCCCCGCCGCGATCCGCGGGCGGCCGTCGCCATGCACCAGCAGGCCGTACGAGGCGATCAGCAGCACCTCGAAGAAGACGAACAGGTTGAACAGGTCGCCGGTGAGGAAGGCGCCGTTCAGGCCCATCAGCTGCACCTGAAGCAGCGGATGGAAGTGCTCGCCGCGGGTGTCCCAGCGGCCGTGCGCGGCGCCGAGCGCCACCACCGCGAGCAGTGCGGTCAGTCCGACCATCAGCGCCGAGAGCCGGTCGGCCACCAGCACGATGCCGAAGGGCGCGGCCCAGTTGCCCGCCAGGTAGATGCCGCGCCAGCCGTCGGCGGCGAGCGCCACCAGCCAGGCGCCGCTGGCCGCCAGCAGCAGCGTCGACACCCAGGCGAGCAGGCGCTGCGAGGCGATGCGCCGGTCGATCAGCATCAGCGCTGCGGCCAGCGCCGGCAGCACGATCGGGACGATCGGCGCGTGGTTCATCGCGGCCGGCCGCCTGCGGGCGGCTCGCCGCCGTCCACGTCGTCGCTGCCGCTCGCGGCCTTCGCCCGCACCGCCAGCACCAGCAGCAGTGCCGTCATCGCGAAGCTGATCACGATCGCGGTCAGCACCAGCGCCTGCGGCAGCGGATCGGCGTAGCCCGAGCCGCCGGCCTCGACGATCGGCGCGCGTCCGACGACGAGCCGGCCCATGGAGAAGATGAACAGGTTGACCGCGTACGAGAGGAGCGTCAGCCCGAGGATGGTGTCGAAGGTGCGCGGACGCAGCAGCAGGTAGATCCCCGAGCCGCTCAGCACCGCGATGCCGCTCGCCATGAGGAGCTCCATCTCAGCGCTCCCGACGCGCGAGGCGCCCGATGCCGGTGAGCGCGAGCACGGTCGCGCCGACCACCACGAGGAAGACCCCGAAGTCGAAGGCGGCCGCGCTCGCGAGCGGCAGCTCCCCGACCCAGGGCAGCATCGGATGGGCGAAGGTGCTGGTGAGGAACGGGTAGCCGAACAGCCAGGACCCCAGGCCGCTCAGGCAGGCGATCAGCAGGCCCGCGCCCAGGGTCAGGTGCAGCCGGTCGAGCCGGCGCGCGACGATGGCCGCCGGGTCGGTCCCGGGGCGCCCGGCCGCCGGTCCCGCGGCCACCGCCTGCATCAGCAGCGCGATCGCGGCGAGCAGCCCGGCGACGAAGCCTCCGCCCGGCAGGTTGTGCCCGCGCAGCAGGAAGTAGACCGCCACCAGCAGCGCGAACGGCAGCAGCGCGCGCGCCAGCGTCGCGAACATCAGCGGATGGCGCCGCTCGCCGGCGGCGCCGGTGGCCCGCGCCGGACCCGAGACCGCGGGCAGCGCGATCCGCGCGATGAGCGCGTGGATCACGAGGCCCGCCACCAGCATCACCGTCATCTCGCCGAAGGTGTCCAGCCCGCGGAAGTCGACGATGATCACGTTGACCGCGTTCGTGCCGCCGCCTTCCGATACGGTCCGCTCGATGAACCACGGCGCGATCGACGCGTCGAACGGCCGCACCATCACCGCCCAGGCGATCGCGCCCAGCCCGATGCCGGCCACCGCGGCCAGCGCCGCGTCGCGCAGCTTGCGCCGGTCGTCGAGCTCGCGCGGCGACTCCGGCGGCAGGTAGCGCAGCGACAGCATCATCAGCAGCGTGGTCGCCACCTCCACCAGCAGCTGCGTGAGCGCGAGGTCGGGGGCGCCGAACCAGACGAAGGCGAGGCTCACCACCAGCCCGACCGCCCCCACCGCGACCAGGGCGACCAGCCGCTCGCCCGCGAACGCGACGGTGCCGAGCGTCGCCGCCGCGCCGACCGCCCACACCGCCGTGAGTCCCGGCGAGATCTCGCCGAGCGCGTCGCGCTGCACGCCGGCGAAGGGCGAGACGCCCAGCATCCAGGGCAGCGCGCCGGCCGCGACCGCGACGCCCACCGCCAGCAGCAGCGTGCGGCGGGCGCCGCCGCCCTCGAGCGCGGCGGTGACCGCCCGCGCCGCGGCCAGCAGCGCGGCGATCGTGCGCTCGAAGCCGCGCTTGCCGGCGCCGACGTCGTCCGCGACCTCGTGCAGGTTGCGATGGCGCGCGAGCCAGAAGTACAGGGCCGTGCCGCCCGCCAGCGCGAAGAGGCTGAACGCCAGCGGCGCGTTGAACCCGTGCCAGATCGCCAGCGAGTACTCGGGTAGCGTGCCGCCGAGCACGTCGCGCGAGGCCAGCGCCAGCAGCGGCCCGACGGTCAGCGAGGGCAGCAGGCCGACCATCAGGCAGAGCACCACCAGCAGCTCCACCGGCACCCGCATCCAGTGCGGCGGCTCGTGCGGCGTGCGCGGCAGGTTCACCGGCTCGCCGTTGAAGAACACGTCGTGGATGAAGCGCACCGAGTAGGCCACCGACAGCGCGGTGGCGAGCGCGGCCGCCGCCGGCACGAGGAAGCGCACCGCGCGGTGACCCTCGACCGCGAGCGTCTCGGCGAGGAACATCTCCTTCGACAGGAACCCGTTGAGCAGCGGCACGCCGGCCATCGCCGCGGAGGCGACGATCGCGAGCGTCGCCGTCACCGGCATCCATTTCCGCAGGCCGTTGATGCGCCGCATGTCGCGCGTGCCGGTCTCGTGGTCGATGATGCCCGCCGCCATGAACAGCGAGGCCTTGAAGGTCGCGTGGTTCAGCAGGTGGAAGACCGCGGCGACCGCCGCCATCGGCGAGTCCAGGCCGAACAGCATGGTGATCAGCCCGAGGTGGCTGATCGTCGAGTACGCGAGCAGGCCCTTGAGGTCGTGCTGGAAGATCGCGTGCCAGGCGCCGGTGAGGAGCGTCGCCGCGCCGACGCCGGTCACGGTGTAGAACCACAGGTCGGTGCCCGAGAGCGTCGGGTAGAGCCGCGCCATCAGGAAGAGCCCCGCCTTCACCATCGTGGCCGAGTGCAGGTAGGCCGACACCGGCGTGGGCGCCGCCATCGCATGCGGCAGCCAGAAGTGCACCGGGAACTGCGCGGACTTGGTGAAGGCGCCGGCGAGGATCAGCAGCAGGCAGACCGGGTAGAGCGCATGGGCCCGCACCCGGTCGCCCGCGGCCAGCACCGTGTCGAGCTCCCAGCCGCCGGCGATCCAGCCGAGCAGCAGCACGCCGGCCAGCAGCGCCAGCCCGCCGGTCCCGGTGATGGTGAGCGCCATCCGCGCGCCCTCGCGGGCATCGGCCCGGTGCTGCCAGAAGCCGATCAGCAGGAACGAGGTGAGGCTGGTGAGCTCCCAGAAGATCGCCAGCAGGATCAGGTTGTCGGACAGCGCGATGCCGAGCATCGCGCCCATGAAGGCCAGCAGCAGCGCGAAGAAGCGCGGCGTGCGCTCCTCGGGCGACAGGTACCAGCGCGCGTACAGCACCACCAGCAGGCCGATGCCGAGGATGAGGCCGGCGAACATCAGCGCCAGCCCGTCCATCCGCAGCCCGAATCCGACGCCGAGCGCCGGCAGCCACTCCCAACGCATCCGCTGCACCTCGCCGTCGAACACCGCGGGCGCGAGCAGCGCGAAGGCGAAGGCCGCGATCAGCGCGGCGGTGCCGGCGATCCAGGCCGAGTGCCGCAGCCGACCCTGCGGCGTCGAGGTGGCCATCACCTGCGACAGGCAGCCGAGCACCAGCGCGCCGGCGAAGGGCGCGAGCACCAGGACGAGCAGCGCGCCCGTCATCGGGGTCAGGCGCGGGGCGCGGCGCGCCCGCCGCGCCAGGTGAGCACGCCGATCGTGACCGCGGTGAGCGGCAGCACCACGTACAGCATCACCGTCCGGTAGTCGCCGAGCGCGTCGTGGCCGGAGGCGTCGAGCACCAGCCAGGCGACGTAGGCCGCGTAGTAGGCGAGGAACATCAGCCCCTCCCACCGGCCGATGCGGCAGTTCGACACGAACACCGGCAGGCAGGCGATCGCGACCATGACCATCGCCGGCAGGTCGAATCGCAGCACAGAGGTCGGCACGCCGAGCGCCTCGGGCGCGACCAGCCCCGCCGCGCCCAGCACGCCGAGGATGTTGAAGGTGTTGCTGCCCACCACGTTGCCGACCGCGATGTCGCGCTCGCCGCGGCGCAGCGCCATCAGCGAGGCGGCGACCTCGGGCGTCGAGGTGCCGGCGGCCACGATGGTCAGCCCGATCACGAGCTCCGAGAGCCCGAGCACGCGTGCGAACTGAACCGCCGCCGACACCAGCCATTCGGAGCCGAGCACCAGCAGCACGAGGCCCGCCGCCACCAGCCCGAGCTGCACCCACTTCGGATCGTCCCACGACCGGGCCGCAGTGACCGGCGGCGCGGCCGCCGGCGCGGCGGCCGCCGAGGCGCGCCGGCTCTGCACGACGAGGAAGACCGTGTAGGCGATCAGCAGCCCGACCAGCACGGCGGCCTCGCCGCGACCGATCCCGCCGTCGAGCGTCATCGCCACGAGCAGCAGCGAGGCGCCGATCATGATCGGGACCTCCTGCCGGACGATCTGGTCGGCGACGGCGAGCGGCACGATGGCCGCAC
>JAIYAG010000241.1 GCA_027489195.1 Burkholderiales bacterium
CATCGCCTGAGCGAGGCGGCCGAGGCCGCGAAGGCGCGCGGTGGCGTGGTCGGTGCGATCAAGCGCGCGGCCTGCGCGGTGGGCGCGGCCGCGACCTTCGCGCGGCTCTACGTGCTGCCGGTCAAGCGCAACGCGCTGCCCGAGCAGGTGCGCGTGGCGCCGGCCTGGTAACGTCCGACAGCAGGTGCACTGGATGCAGTTCGCGTTGCCCTTCGTGTTCACGGTGCTCGTCTGGTGGGCGAGCACCGGCGCGATCCTGTATCTCGACGGGCTGCCGAAGCGGACCTTCCCGTACACGATGGCAGGCACCACCGTGGTGGCGGTGCTCGCGGTCTGGGGGCTGTGGTACAGCAGCGGGCAGACGAGCGTGGCCGGTGCGTACTGCGGCTTCACCTGCGCGATCCTGATCTGGGGCTGGCAGGAGGTGGGCTTCCTGCTCGGCTACGTGACCGGTCCGCGCCGCAGCGCGTGCCCGCCGGGCTCGACCGGCTGGACCCGCGTGCGGCATGCGTTCCAGACCGTCGCCCATCACGAGCTCGCGCTGGTGGTGCTCGCGCTGTTCGTGCTGTTCGCGACCTGGGACCGGCCGAACCAGACCGGGCTGTGGACCTACCTGGTGCTGTGGACCATGCGCCAGAGCGCGAAGCTCAACGTCTTCCTCGGCGTGCGCAATCTCAACGCCGACTTCCTGCCCGAGCACCTGAAGTACCTGCAGACCTACTTCGTGCGTGCGCCGATGAACGCGCTGCTGCCGGTGTCGGTGGCGGCCGCGACGATCGTCGTGATCCCGCTGTGGCAGGCGGCGATGGCACCCGGCGCGGGCGCCTTCGAGGTCGCCTCGCTGACGCTGGTGGCGTCGCTGCTGTCGCTCGCCATCCTCGAGCATGCGCTGCTGGTGCTGCCGCTGCCCTCCGAGCGGCTCTGGTCCTGGGGCATGCGCTCGCACGCGGCGACCGCCGCGGCGGCTGCGGTGCAGGTGCCTCCGCCGCGCTGACGTGCCGGGGGCGGAGCGGGCCGCGCAGTCGGTCCGGACTCGGCGTCTCAGCCGAGCAGCGATGTCCTCGCCGCCTCGGCCACCCGCAGGCCCAGCCGATCGAGCAGCGGCGCGCCGATGCGCGCCACCTGCCAGTGCAGCGGCACGTCCAGCGGCGTGTCGGGCACGAGCTCGACCAGCCGCCCGGCCCGCAGGTGCCCGCTCACCAGCGGCTCGGGGTTCATCGCCCAGCCGACGTCGGCCAGCGCGGCCGCGACGAAGGCGTGCGCCGACGGCAGCCGGTGTGCGGCGGGCTCCACCGGCCGCCGCGCGATGCGCGCCGCCCAGCGGTGCTGCAGCCGGTCCTTGCGGTCGAAGACCAGACAGGGCGCCTGCGCGAGGGTGCGCGCCGTGACCCCGTCGGCGAACCAGCGGCGCACGAACGCGGGGCTCGCGGTCGCGCGGTAGCGCAGCGCGCCGAGCCGCCGGCTGCGGCAGCCGGGCAGGGCGGTGCCCAGCGAGGTGACGGCCGCCAGCACCCGGCCGCGCTGCAGCCACTCGGCGGTGTGGTCCTGGTCGTCGATCGACACGTCGAGCAGCGCGGCGCCTTCGCCCGCGATCCCGGCGATCACCTCGCCGAACCAGGTCGCCAGGCTGTCGGCATTGACCGCGATCGGCAGCACCGGCCGATCCGCGGCGCCGCCGGGCCCCGCGACGCCTGGCAGGTCGTGGCGCAGGTCCGCCTCGAGCATCGCGACCCGCTCGGCATGCCGACACAGGCGCGCGCCGGCGTCGGTCGGCATGCAGGGCTGGCCACGGACGATGAGCGCAGTGCCCATGCGCTCCTCGATCAGCTTCACCCGCTGGGAGACCGCAGAGGGCGTCACGCCGAGCGCGCGCGCCGCGCGCTCGAAGCTGCCTTCGCGCAGCACCGCCGCGACGGCGTCGATGAGGGCATAGTCGAGCACGGTGTCGTCCGATGAAGCAAAACTGAACCGACCTTAGCATTCCTTGCTGGCCCGAAGGGCATCCGGCGGGCGAAGCTGCGCCGATGGTCGACCTCCAGGGCTTCGCCCCGCTCGCCGCGGGCTTCGGGCTGGGCGCGTCGCTGATCGTGGCGATCGGCGCGCAGAACGCCTTCGTGCTGCGCCAGGGCCTGCGCCGCGAGCATGTCGGCACGGTGGTGGCGGCCTGCGCCGCGATCGATGCGCTGCTGATCGCAGCCGGCGTGGCCGGCCTGGGTGCTGCGCTCGGCCCGCACCCGACGCTGCTGCGCGCGCTCTCCTGGCTCGGGGCGGCGGTGCTCGCGGCCTACGGGGTGCAGGCGGCGCGCCGCGCGCTGCATCCGGGCACGCTGCAGGCGCAGGGCGAGGCGCCGGCCACGCGCCGCGCGGTGCTGCTGCAGGTGGCCTCGCTGTCGCTGCTGAACCCGCACGTCTATCTGGACACGGTGCTGCTGGTGGGCTCGGTCGGCGCGCAGCAGCATGGGGCCGCGCGGCCGCTGTTCGCCCTGGGGGCGGCCGCGGCGAGCGTCACCTGGTTCGCGCTGCTGGGCTATGGTGCGCGCGCGGCCGCGCCGCTGTTCTCGCGGGCGCTCGCCTGGCGGCTGCTCGACGCGGGCGTCGCGCTGACGATGTGGACGCTCGCGGTGCTGCTGGCGACGGGACGGCTGGGCGGCTGAGGGCCGGGCGGAACCGGGATCTCAGGAGGCCCGCCCGGCGGGCCGGACGCTCAGCGACCCGCGCGGATCGTCGAGGTCCCGAAGCCCGGCAGTCCGTGCGCGAGGGTGCTGCCCGTCACCGGCAGGCCGTCGGCACCGATCCGGAACATCTGGATCGTTCCGGTGGAGCCCCCCAGCACGTACAGGTAGCGGCCGCTCGCATCCAGCGTCATGCCGCGCGGGTCGGCACCGGAGGACACGTTGCCGACGCTCGTCAGCGTGCCGTCGGTGCCGATCTGGTAGACCCACACCTCGGTGTCCTGCGCGTTCAGCACGTACAGCAGCGCGCGGCTCGGGTGAGCCTGCATCGCGGGCACCTGCCAGGTCCGGGTCCCGGCAATGCGGGCGGCCTGGAGGACGCCGTCCGTCCCGATTCCGAAGACGGTGTAGTCCTGATCGAGGCCGCTGGCGGCGTAGACGAAGCGTCCGGTCGCATCGTGGGCGATCGGGCCCGATCCCGTGCCGGCCACCGTCGTGCTCGAGCCGGCCGGGGTCAGCGCGCCATCGGCCGCGACGGCGAACGCGTAGGCCTCGTTCGAGTCGGTGTACGCATAGGCGAAGCGGCCGAGCGGGTCGACCGAGACCGCCTGGATGTTCGCGCCGATCGCGAGCGGAGCCCCCGCGCTCATCGCGCCGTCGGCGCCGACGGCGACCTGCCTGAGCGTCTGGTCGGAGGCGCCGACGTAGACCCGCCGCCCACCGGGGCTCACCGCGAGGGCTCGGCCCGACACGTTCGAGTCGGTCGCATCGATCGGCAGGGCTGCGGCGCGGGTGAGCGCACCGTCCGAGCCCACCTGGTGCTGCACCAGCTCGTTGGTGTACGGGTCGAGCGAGTACGCGAACCGGTTCTGCGCGTCGAACACCAGCCTCAGGCTGCTGCCGAAGCCGGACGGCGGGATGTCGCTCGCGGTGCTGCCCTGGTCGGCGAGCAGGCCGTCGAGGCCCGTCGTGAAGACACGCACGCCGGTGCCGAGCGAATGGCTGAGGTAGATCGCCGCGGCCCGGCAGGCCACGGTCACGTCGCTGCGATCGGCGGTGATGCCCGTGCCCGCCGCGTTGGTGACCGTGCAGACCTGTCCGGACGGGGCCGTGCCGACGTCGACCGAGTAGTTGCTGCCGTAGGCGACCCGTGTGCCGAAGGTGAACGCGCCGTCGGCCGCGAGGGTGGTCGGGTCGGCGGCATTGTTGCGCAGCGTGATCTGCGTGCCCGCGGCCAGCCCGGTGACGGTGCCGCCGACCGACACGGTGATCCGCGAGCAGGTCACGGCGATGTCGGTGACGTCGGCGACGATGCCCGAGCCGCTCGGCCGGCCGACGGTGCAGACCGCGCCGGTCGGCTGTGTCGCGACCGTGACCGTGAAGCTGCCGCCCTGCGACAGCCGGGTCGGGAAGGTGAAGGCCCCGTCGCCCGGCACCGTCAGGTTCTCGGTGTCGTTGGCCCGCAGCACCACCGCCTGGCCGGCAGGCAGGCCGCTCACCGCGCCCGACAGCAACAGGCCGGTCTCGGCCGGGGGGGATGCAGCGGCCGGTGCCGCAGCGGCGGCGGCCGCGGCCGCGGCTGCAGGCGGGGCCGGGGTGTCGAAGAGCGAGGCCACGGTGCCGGCCTGTCCGCCGCAGCCGCCGAGGACGGCGGCCGCAGCGATCAGGGCGAAGAGCGCGCCGCGTCGCACGCGGTCGGCTGTGGATCGGGACATGGGCGGCGCTCCGGGTCGGTGCCCCACACCCTCCTCCCGCGCGGCCCACACGGATACCGCGGAGCCGATCCACGGGCAGGGGTGCGCGACGGGCGGGTCCGGTTCCGTCGCGGTCGCGGCGACCCCTGCGGGACCCTCCGGTTCAGCTCACCAGGTACCCGCCGTCCACCGGCAGCACCACGCCGGTCACGAACGCGGCTTCGGGCGAGCACAGGAACATCACCGGGCCGGCGATGTCATGCGGCGTGCCCCAGCGGCCCATCGGCGTGCGCGACAGCACCGCGGCGCTGCGCGCCGCGTCGTCCTGCAGCGCCTGCGTGAGCGGCGTCGCGATCCAGCCCGGCGCCACGGCGTTGACGCGCACGCCCTGCGGCGCCCAGGCGATCGCGAGGCTCTTGGTCAGCTGCGCGATGCCGCCTTTCGAGGCGCTGTAGGCCGGCACCAGCCCGCCGCCGAAGAAGCTCAGCATCGAGGCGACGTTGACCACGCTGCCGCGCGTGCGTTCGAGCAGCGGGCGCGCCGCGGCGCACACGCGCATCGCGCCGTTCAGGTTGATGTCGATCACCTGCGCGAACACCTCGGGGTCGTGCTCGTCGCCGCGCCGGATCACGCCCGCGGCGTTGACCAGCACGTCGAGGCGATCGAGCCCGCCGACCAGCGCGGTGACCGCCGCGCCGTCCGTGACGTCGAGGGACGCGATGCGCAGCCGCTGCGTCGAGGCCGGCGTCGCGGCGTTGACGAGGCCCGCGGCCACGACGTCCGCGCCCGCGTCGCGCAGCGCCTGCGCGATGCCGAGGCCGATGCCGCTGGTGCCGCCGGTGACGAGCGCGCAGCGCCCGGTGAAGTCGAAGCTCAAGGGTGTCTCCCGATGTCGTGGACGGCGGTGGTCGCGCGGCAGCGGGTGCCGCCGGGACCGAGGGCTGGAGGGTGACTGCAAGCGTGCGCACGGGCAAGTCGCTCGCGGTCTGCTGCGCCTCGGTGGTGCCCCGCCCGACCCGGGCATCGCACCGGCGTGCATCCACCGCGAGGGCTGGGTCGTAACAATCCGAGGCCATGGCAGACCTATTCGGGAGCCCGCACGCGGAAGCCCTCCGCTGACCGATGGCCCGAACGACCCCTTCAACTTCCCGGAGCGACCGACATGACCCCCATTCCCCACGCCCTCGCGACGCTCGCCCTCGCGCTCTTCGGAACCGCGGCCCTCGCGCAGCAGCCCGCCCCCGCCACCCCGGTGGATCCGAACGCGTTCATCGATCAGTTCGAATCGACCTTCGGCAAGTTCGACGGGTACCGCCGCTCGGGTGCCAAGGGCATCTGCGCGGCGGGCGAGTTCGTCGGCACCGCGGACGCGCGGGGTCTGTCCACGTCAGCGGCGTTCAGCGGCCGGCCGGTGCCGGTGATCGTCCGCTTCTCGGTCGGCGGGGCCAACCCGAAGGCCGCGGACAACACGCGCGGGCAGCGCAACCTCGCGCTGCAGTTCAACCTGCCCGATGGCGACCGGTGGCAGCTCGGCAACATCTCGGCCCCGGTCTTCGGCGCGTCCTCGCCGCAGCAGTTCCTCGGGCGTCTCGCATCGCTGCAGCCCGATCCGGCGACCCGCATGCCCGATGCCGCCAAGGTCAAGGCGTTCGCGGATGCCAACCCCGACGTGCTGATCCAGGGCAAGTACTTCGCGTCGCAGCCGGTGCCGGCGAGCTTCGGGGCCGTCAACTACTGGGGTGTGCATGCCTTCGGCTTCGTGAACGCCAGCGGCACTCGGCAGTTCGGGAAGTGGCTCTTCGAGCCGGTCGGGGGTCTCCAGGGCCTGAGCGACGACGAGGCCAAG
>JAIYAG010000158.1 GCA_027489195.1 Burkholderiales bacterium
CTCGTGACGCGCGTCCCGCTGTCGCGCTTCTTCATCGAGCGGCCGGTCTTCGCGACCGTGCTGTCGGTGGTCATCGTGCTCGCCGGCCTGGTCTCGGCGATGATCCTGCCGGTGGCGCAGTACCCGGAGATCGCACCGCCCACGGTCACGATCACCGCCACCTACCCGGGCGCCTCGGCCGAGACGCTCGCGCGCACCGTCGCCGCGCCGATCGAGGAGCAGCTCTCCGGCATCGAGGGGATGCTGTACTTCAACTCGTCGTCGGCCTCCAACGGCACGGTGACCATCACCGCGACCTTCGAGGTCGGCACCGACACCGACAAGGCCACCTTCAACGTCAACAACCGCGTGCAGCTCGCCACGCCGCGGCTGCCCGACGAGGTGCGGCGCAACGGCGTCATCGTCGCCAAGCGCTCGAACAACTTCCTGGTCGTCATCGCGCTGAACTCGCCGAAGGGCTCGAAGGACACGCTGTTCCTGTCGAACTACGCGACGCTCAACGTCCTCGACGACATCAAGCGGATCAAGGGCGTCGCCGACGTCATCAACTTCAGCGCCCGCGACTACGCGATGCGGATCTGGCTGCGTCCGGACCGCATGGCGCAGCTCGGCATCACCACCACCGACGTCGCGCAGGCGATCGCCGCGCAGAACGCGCAGTTCGCCGCCGGCAAGATCGGCGCCGAGCCCGCACTGCCGGGCCAGCAGCTCACCTACACCGTCACCGCCCAGGGCCGGCTGGTCGAGCCCGAGCAGTTCGGCGAGATCGTGCTGCGCTCGGGCGGCGCCAGCGGCGTGCTGCGCCTGAAGGACGTGGCCCGCATCGAGCTCGGCGCGCAGAGCTACGACGCCAGCAGCTTCGTGAACGGCAAGCCCGCGGTCGCGCTCGGCGTGTTCCTGCAGTCGGGCGCCAACGCGCTCGACACCGGCGCCGCGGTCAAGAAGCGGATGGCCGAGCTGCAGCGCGACCGCTTCCCCGAGGACGTCGGCTACCTCATTCCCTACGACACCACGCGCTTCGTGTCGGCCTCGATCAACGAGGTGCTCAAGACCATCCTCGAGGCGGCGATCATCGTCGTACTGGTGGTGTTCGTCTTCCTGCAGACCTGGCGCGCGACGCTGATCCCGATGCTCGCGGTGCCGGTCTCGCTGATCGGCACCTTCGCGGGCCTGTGGCTGTTCGGCTTCTCCATCAACACGCTCACGCTGTTCGCGATGGTGCTGGCCATCGGCATCGTGGTCGACGACGCGATCGTCGTGCTCGAGAACGTCGAGCGGCTGATGCGCGAGGAGGGGCTGTCACCGGTCGCGGCCTCGATCGAGGCGATGCGCGAGGTGCAGGGCGCGGTGATCGGCATCGTGCTGGTGCTGTGCGCGGTGTTCGTGCCGGTGGCGTTCCTGGGCGGCATCGCCGGCCAGCTGTACCGGCAGTTCGCGGTGACCGTGGCCATCGCGGTGGTGCTGTCGGGCGTGGTGGCGCTCACGCTCACGCCCGCGCTGTGCGCGATGCTGCTCAAGCCGCACTCGAACGAGCCCCGCCGCGGCGTCGCCGGCCGCGCGTTCCGCGCCTTCGACACCGGCTTCGGCTGGGTCACGCGCCGCTACCTCGGCGCGGTGCACCTGGGCCTGCGTCACCGCGTGATCGCACTGCTGCTGTTCGTCGCGATGGTCGGCGCGACGGTGTTCCTGCTGATGCGCGTGCCGGGCAGCTTCGTGCCGCCCGAGGACCAGGGCTACATCATCGCCGCGGTGCAGCTCCCCGACGGCGCGACGCTCGAGCGCACCTCGCGCAGCACCGAGACGCTGCGCAACATGGTCGCCTCGAACCCGGCGATCGAGGCCTTCTTCTCGATCAACGGCTTCGACCTGATCGGCGGCGGCAACAAGTCCAGCGCGGCGACCATCTTCGTGCCGATGAAGCGCTGGGAGGAACGCACGCAGACCACGCCGCAGCTCGCGCAGCAGGTGTCGGGGGCGGGCTTCGGGCTGCGCGACGGCATCGCCTTCGCGTTCGTGCCGCCGGCCATCCAGGGCCTCGGGCAGTCGGGCGGCTACGAGGTCTACGTGCAGAGCCGCATCAACGCCGATCCGCAGGCGCTCGCGCAGACCACGCAGCAGTTCATCGCAGCCTTGAACAAGCATCCGGTGCTGGCCGGCAACAACACCTTCTTCCGGCCGACCGTGCCGCAGCTCCGGGTCGAGGTCGACCGCGAGAAGGCGCTCGCGCTCGGCGTGAGCCAGGCCGAGGTGTTCGTCGCGCTGCAGGCCCAGATGGGCTCGCTGTACGTGAACGACTTCAACCGCTCGGGGCGCACCTACCGGGTGACCATCCAGGCCGACGCGCCCTACCGCTCCAACCCCGACGACCTCGGCGCGGCCTACGTGCGCTCGGCCACCACCGGCGCCATGATCCCGCTCAAGACGCTGATCACGGTGCAGAACATCATCGGCCCCGAGCAGATCGAGCGCTACAACGGCTACATCGCCGCGAAGATCCTCGGCGGCGCCAAGCCCGGCTTCTCGTCGGGCGAGGCGATCGCCGCGGTCGAGCAGATCGCACGCGAGGTGCTGCCCCCGGGCTACACCGCCGAATGGACCGGCCAGGCCTTCCAGGAGAAGCGCACCGGCCGCGCGTCGATCTTCGCCTTCGGCTTCGCGATCGTGATGGTCTACCTGATCCTGTCGGCGCTCTACGAGCGCTGGGGCGTGCCGCTGTCGGTGATCCTCGCGGTGCCCTTCGCGCTCGCCGGCGCGCTCGGCGCGGTGATGCTGCGGCAGATGAACAACGACATCTACTTCCAGATCGGACTGATCGTGCTGATCGGCCTGGCCGCGAAAAACGCCATCCTGATCGCCGAGTTCGCGATGCAGGGCATGCAGCAGGGCAAGACCGCGGCCGAGGCGGCGGCCGAGGCCGCGCGCCTCCGGTTCCGGCCGATCGTGATGACCTCGCTCGCCTTCGTGCTCGGCGTGGTGCCGCTGGTGATCGCGACCGGCGCGGGCGCGGCCGCGCGCCAGTCGATGGGCACCGGCGTGTTCGGCGGGATGATCGTCGCGACCTTCGTGGCGCCGATCTTCGTGCCGCTCTTCTACTCGCTGCTGGCGCGCCGTCCGCGCCCGGCGCACGAGCATCCCGGGGACCGGGGCGGCCCGGTCGGCCACGCCTCGAAGGAGGACGTGACGTGAGCGCCGCATCCCACGTGCCGCGCGCCGCGGTCCGCCCGAGCCGGGTCTTCGTCCTGGCCTGCACGGTGCTCGCGATCGCCGGCTGCACCGCGGTCGGCCCCGACTACCGCCGGCCCGCGACCGCACTCCCCGCCGCGTTCCCGGGCGAGCCCGTCGCGGGCGAGGCGATCGTGCAGCCGCGCTGGTGGACGCTCTACGGCGACGCCACGCTGACCGCGCTGGTCGACGCCTCGCTCGCGCGCAACGCCGACGTGCGCCTGGCCGCGGCCCGCGTCGAGGAGACCGAGGCGGTGCTGGCGCAGGCGCGCGCGGCGATGTTCCCCCAGATCGACCTGCAGGGCTCGTCGACGCGTGCGCGCTCCACGCAGGTCGGCGCGGTGCCGCTGCCGGCGACGGCGCCGATCGTGCAGAGCACGCAGCGGCTGGTGCTCTCGACCACCTTCGAGATCGACTTCTGGGGCCGGCTGCGCCGGGCCGACGAGGCCGCCCGCGCGCAGGCCCTGGGCACGCGCTACGGCGAGGGCGTGGTGGCGACCACGCTGGCGGGCGCGACCACCCAGTCCTACTTCGCGCTGCGCTCGATCGAGGCGCAGGCCACCTCGCTCGCCGCGACCGTCACCGCCCGCGAGGGCTCGCTCGACCTCGCGCGCAGGCGGGCCGCCGGCGGCGTCGCCTCGGACCTGGACGTGGCGCAGGCCAGCGGCGCGCTCGCCGACGCGCGCGTGCAGCTGCGCGAGCTGCAGCGCCAGCGGGCGCTCGTCGAGCACCAGCTCGCCGTGCTCACCGGCCAGCCGGGCGCGACCGTGGCGCCGGGGACCGGGCTCGCCGCACTGCCGCTCGTGCCGGTGCCGCCCGCCGGGCTGCCCTCGAGCCTGGTCGACCGCCGTCCGGACGTGCGCCAGGCCGAGCAGACGCTCGCCTCGGCCAGTGCGCTGATCGGCGTGGCCAAGGCGCAGGAGTACCCGACCTTCTCGCTGACCGCCTTCCTCGGCGGGCAGGCCGCCGACATCGGCAACGTGATCAGCGGCGCGGGCCGCGTCGGCTCGCTCGGCGCGTCGGTGTTCTGGCCGGTCTTCGATGCCGGCCGCTTCCAGGCGCGGACCCGCGAGGCCGAGGCCCGTGCCGAGCAGGCCGCGGCCGCCTACGAGCGCACCGTTCAGACGGCCTGGCGCGAAGTGGCCGACGCGCTGAACAACGCCGGCGCCGCCGCCCAGTCGGAGGCCGACGTCGAGGCCCGGCTGCGGGCCGCGCGCGAGGCGCTCCGCATCACCCAGATCCGCTACGACGCGGGGTACTCGGGCTACCTGGAGGTGCTGGACGCGCAGCGCACGCTCAACGGCGCCGAGCTCGCGTCGATCCAGAACCGGCAGGCCCGGCTCGCGGCGAGCGTGGACCTGATGAAGGCGCTGGGAGGAGGGTGGCAGCTGCCCGCCGCGACCGGTGCCGCGGAGGGAGGCCGGCCGGGCGGCCTGGCCGTGGCGCGCTGACCGCGCGAGGCGCGCTGACCCGCAGCGCGGGCGCAGGCAGCGCCCTCCCGCCGCCCTGCGGGCGGGCGCGACGTCCCCTGACCGGTCAGCCGGTCAGCGGATCAGGCCGACGATCAGGTCGATCACCGACTGCACGGCGGTCAACAGATCGTCTTCGAATACTTTCAGGATCTCTTCCATGGTCCTCGGGGGCCGTCGCACCGGGCTCTCGTGAAGCGCTCGGCGCGGGCTCGGCCAAAGTCGATGTGCGACCGCAGCATTGTAGCGCCTTCAGAGGTCGCCTCGGGACGTCCCGGGCGCTCGCCGGACCTCTCCGGCCGCGCGGCGGCGCCTTCGCCGACAGGGACGGCGGCGTTTCCGTCCGGCAGGGGCCGAAGTTGCGCTGCAGCGACGCGGGAGGCTAGGATCCGCCGGTAGACAGGTCCGGCCCACGACGGCCGGACGGCAGTTCCAGGAGACGACACCCCATGACGACGAGCGGGCCGCGAGGCGGCCTGGCCGGTCGCGCACGCGCGGCAGCGGCCTTCGTGCTGCCGCTGGCCGCCCTGGTCGTGCTGTGGGCGGCCGTCGTCCGGGCCTTCGACGTCGACCCGCGGGTGTTCCCCGGCGTCGGGGCGGTGGTGCAGGCCGGCGCCGAGGCGATCGCCGACGGCACGCTCGTCCAGCACATCGCCGCCAGCCTGGGCCGCGTCGCCTTCGGCACCGCGATCGCGCTGCTGCTGGGCATCCCGCTGGGCGTGGCGATGGGGGTGAGCCCCGCGGTCGCCTCGTTCTTCAGCCCGCTGCTGCGCTTCTTCTCGGTGCTCGCCGGCATCGCCTGGATCCCGATCGCCACACTCTGGTTCGGCTACGGCTTCGGCGCGATCACCTTCGTGATCTTCAATGCGGTGTTCTTCGTGGTGGCGTACAACACGCTGCTCGGGGTCTCCAGCATCCCGATGCCGGTGCGCAATGCCGCGGCCTCGCTCGGGGCCGGCCGCTTCGCGATGCTCACCGAGGTGCTGCTGCCGGGGGCGCTGCCCAACATCGTCACCGGGGTCCGCACCGGCCTGGGCTTCGCCTGGCGCGGCCTGATCGCCGCCGAGATGATCGCCACCAACGTCGGGCTGGGCTACATGCTGTTCGCCGCCCGGGACTTCTACAAGACCGAGGTGATCGTGCTCGGCATGGTGGTGATCGGCCTGCTGTGGCTGGCGCTCGACCGGCTGCTGCTCGCGCCGCTCGAGCGCCTCACCAGCGAGCGCTGGGGCATGGTGCGGACATGAGCACCGCCCTGCCCGCCGTGCCGGTCCGCCCGACCGCGTGGCAGCGCGTGCAGCGCGCGTGGGTGCGCGCCGTGACCGCATGGCCCGCGCTGCGCTCGATCCTGCCCTTCGTGCCGCTGCTGGCCGCCTGGTGGCTGACGGCGGCGTTCGAGGTCTTCCCGAAGGCCTTCTTCCCGGGCCCGGTCGACGTCGCGCGGACGTTCGTCGATCTGGTCTACAAGGGGATCCTGCCGGAGTACCTGGCCGACAGCGTCGGCCGCCTCGCCGCGGGCGCGGCGGTCGGCATCGCGCTGGCGATCCCGCTCGGCGTGCTGATCGGCACGAGCCGACGCGCGCACACCGCGCTGTGGCCGGTGCTGCTGTTCTTCCAGGCGGTGGGCGACATCGCCTGGCTGCCGATCCTCCTGGTGTGGTTCGGCTTCGGCCTGACGACCATGACCTTCGTGATCGTCTACACCGTGCTGTTCCCGGTGGTGCTGAACACCGTGCTCGGCATCCGCTCGGTGCCGACCGACCTGACCCGCGCGGCCCGCAGCCTCGGCGCGTCGCCCGCACGCGTGGTGTGGGAGGTGCTGCTGCCGGGGGCGCTGCCCAACATCATGACCGGCCTGCGCAACGGCCTGGGCTACGGCTGGCGCGCGCTGATCGCGGCCGAGATCATCGTCGGCACCAGCGGCATCGGCTTCCTGCTGTTCGATGCGCGGCGTGCCGGCTCGGTGGTGGAGATCATGCTCGGCATGGTGGTGCTGGGCGTGCTGTGGTACGCGGTCGATGCCTGGATCCTCGCGCCGATCGAGCGCGCGACCGGGCAGCGCTGGGGCATGGTGACGAGGGACCGATGAAGGCGTTGACGCTCGAAGGGCTGCAGAAGACGTACTACGACCCGTACAAGGGCACGCAGGTCACCGCGGTGCACGACGTGTCGCTGCGCGTGGAGCCGGGCGAGTTCGTGTCGGTCGTCGGGCCCTCGGGCTGCGGCAAGACCACGATCCTCAACATGATCGCCGGCTTCCTGCCGCACACCGGCGGGCGCATCCTGGTCGACGGCACGCCGGTCGACGGACCCGGTCCCGACCGCGGCGTGGTGTTCCAGTGGTTCGCGCTCTTCCCCTGGAAGACCGTGCTCGACAACGTCGGCTTCGGTCCGAAGATGCGCGGCGTGGCGCGCGCCGAGCGCGACCGCATCGCGCGCGAATACCTGGCGCTCGCCGGCCTCGCGCATGCCGCCGACCGCTACCCGGCCGAGCTCTCCGGCGGCATGCAGCAGCGCGTGGGCGTGGTCCGTGCGCTGGCCAACGAGCCCGACGTGCTGCTGATGGACGAGCCCTTCGCCAGCGTCGACGCGCAGACGCGCCTGATGCTGCAGGAGGAGCTCACCCGCATCTGGCAGCAGCGGCGCACCACGGTGCTGTTCATCACCCACGACGTGCCCGAGGCGGTGTTCCTCGCCAACCGCGTGATCGTGCTGTCGCAGGGCCGCGTGCTCGACGACGTGCCGGTGCCGCTGCCGCATCCGCGCCGCTGGGACGAGCTGGTCGAGGACGACGCGTTCAAGTCGCTGTCGGCCAAGGTGCTGGCGCGGGTGCGCTCGGCATGAGCGACGCGGTCCCGTCGGCGGCGGCCACCGCGTCGGGTGCGCCCGAGGCCCCCCGGCCCGGTCCGCTGCGCACGATCGCGCGCGTGGTGCTGCGCTCGACACAGGGCCGCGTCGTCCTGCTGCTGCTCGCCGCCTGGCTGGTCTACCAGGGCTGGCTCTCGGCCGCCGCACCCGGCAAGGTCGTCGGCGAGTTCCCCGCGGACCGCGAGAAGCTCGCCGTGCTGGTCACCCTCCCGTTTCCGCCCGAGCGTTTCCATGTGCTGGTGTTCCAGCGCTTCGGACGCGTCTCGGGCACCGACGGCACCACCGTCGAGGTCCGCGGCGTGCCGCGGACCGAGCTCGTGCGGCTGGCACGGCCCTACTGGGTCAGCCGCGTCGAGCCGTTGAAGCAGCCCTGA
>JAIYAG010000427.1 GCA_027489195.1 Burkholderiales bacterium
ATGCGCCTGTCGCTCGAGTACATGGGCCTCGTGCCCGGCACCCCGATGGCCGAGGTCGCCGTCGACCGGGTGTTCATCGGCTCGTGCACGAACAGCCGCATCGAGGACCTGCGCGCCGCGGCCGCGGTGGTGCGCGGCCGCAAGGCGGTGGTGCCGTCGTGGGTGGTGCCGGGCTCGGCCCTCGTCAAGCGGCAGGCCGAGGCCGAGGGCCTGCACGCGGTGTTCCGCGAGGCCGGCCTCGAATGGCGCGAGCCGGGCTGCTCGATGTGCGTCGGCATGAACGGCGACACCGGCCTGCCGGGGCAGCGGATCGCCTCGACCTCGAACCGCAACTTCATGGGCCGGCAGGGGCGCGGCGTGCGCACCCACCTGCTGAGCCCGGCGATGGCCGCCGCCGCGGCGGTCACCGGCCGCTTCACCGACGTGCGCCGCCTCGTCGCGCAGGGAGCCTGAGATGGCGCCGTTCACCCGTCTTTCCGCGGTCGCCGTGCCACTGGACCTGGCCAACGTCGACACCGACCAGATCATTCCCGCGCGCTACCTCGGCCGCACCCGCGCCGAGCAGGTCGAAGGCATGTTCCACGACCTGGCGCTCGACGCGCAGGGCCGCCCGCGCGCCGACTTCCCGCTCAACCAGCCGGCCTTCGCCGGGGCGCGCATCCTCGTCGCCGACCGCAACTTCGGCTGCGGCTCCTCGCGCGAGAACGCGGTGACGGTGATGGTCGACCGGGGCTTCCAGGTGTTCATCGCGCCGAGCTTCGGCGACATCTTCTTCAACAACTGCTTCCAGAACGGCGTGCTGCCGATCCGTCTGCCCGCCGAGCGGGTCGAGGCGCTGCGGGCCGCGCTGCGGGCCGCACCCGGGGCGACGATCGACGTCGACCTGCCGAGCCAGACGGTGCGCGGCCCGGACGGCGGCGTCGACGGCTTCGACATCGACCCGTTCCGCAAGGACTGCCTGCTGCAGGGCGTCGACGAGATCGCCATGACGCTCGGCCACGAGGCCGAGATCGCCGCCTTCGAGGCGCGGCGCGAGCGGGACGGCTGGACGGCTTAGCCCGCGGGCCGAGCGGAGGCAATGATGAAGCGATGGACCGTGGGCGACGTGCGCATCACGCAGGTCGTCGAGATGCAGAACTCCAGCCCGGCGAGCTTCCTGTTCGGCGATGCGCTCACGCCCGAGCGCATCGGCCGCTACGGCTGGCTGCGGCCACGGCACGTCGACGAACGCGGCCGGCTGATCGGCTCGATCCACTGCTTCGTCGTCGAGTCGCGCGGACGGCGGATCGCGGTCGACACCTGCATCGGCAACGACAAGCCGCGCCTCGTCGAACGCTGGCACCAGCGCCAGGGCGGCTTCTTGCAGGACCTGGCCGACGCCGGCTTCGATCCGGCGAGCATCGACACCGTGCTGTGCACGCACCTGCACGTCGACCACGTCGGCTGGAACACCCGGCTCGTCGACGGCCGCTGGGTGCCGACCTTCCCGAATGCCCGCTACCTGTTCGGCCGCACGGAGTGGGCGCACTGGACGGCGCATGCCGAGAACGACGGCACCATCGACCAGGGCCAGGTGATGGCCGACTCGGTGACGCCGATCTTCGATGCAGGCCTCGCGCAGCTCGTCGAGGTCGACCATGCGGTGACCGACGAGGTGAGCCTGGAGTCCACGCCCGGGCACACGCCCGGCCATGTGTCGGTGCGCATCGTCTCGGGCGGCGAGGTGGCGGTCATCACCGGCGACCTGATGCACCACCCGATCCAGTGCTGCGAGCCCGATCTCGGCTCGCGCTTCGACTGGCAGCCCGAGATGGCCCGCGCGACGCGGCGGGCGTTCCTCGAGCGCTACGGGGCGAAGCCGGCGCTGGTGCTGGGCACGCACTTCGCCACGCCCACCGGCGGCTGGCTCCGGCGCGACGGCGAGGGCTGGGAACTGATGGAGGCGCCGCCCGCGGCGGACGGTGCCGCGCCGCCGGCGGCCGCCTCGTGAACGCGACCGGCGCGCTCGGGCGGCTGCGCAACAAGGTCGCCATCGTCACCGGCGCCGCCTCCGGCATCGGCGCCGCCACGGCGACGCTCTTCGCCGCCGAGGGCGCGACCGTGATCGCGGTCGACCGCCCGGCATCGCCGATCCTGTCGGTGCACGCGGGGGTCGAACGGAGCGTGCCGCTCGCCCGCGACGTGACCGAAGACGGGGCGGCCGCGGACATCGTCGGCGCCGCGCTGCGCGAGGGCGACGGCCTCGACATCCTGTTCAACAACGCCGGCGTCTCCGAGCGTGCGCTCGTCGAGGCGCAGACCGACGCGATGTGGGACCGGCAGTTCGAGGTCAACGTGCGCGCCGCGTTCAGGCTGTGCCGCGCGGCGGTCCCTGCGCTGCGCGAGCGTGCCGCCGCGACCGGTCGGGCACGCATCGTCAACACCGCCTCGGTGATGGCCGAGCGCACCGACCTCGGACTGGCCGGCTACGTCGCCTCCAAGCACGCGGTGGCCGGCCTGTCGAAGACGCTCGCGCTCGAGCTCGGCAAGTGGGGCATCACCGTCAACTACCTGCTGCCCGGCGCGATCGAGACCGGCATGACGCGGGCCGCCTTCGAGGACCCGGCGATCCGGGCAGTCTGGGCGAAGAAGGCCGCGCTGCGCCGGCTCGGCACGCCGACGGACATGGCGCGGGCGGTGCTGCTGCTCGCGAGCGACGAGGCCGACTTCATCACCGGCCACGGCCTGGTGGCCGACGGCGGGCTGACGCTGCGCACCTGAGGCCGCCCGAGCGGCTACTTCGTCAGGCCCTTGCGCTTGGCGAGCTCGGCCAGCAGCAGGGCCGATCCGTCCGCGATGTTGTCGAGCGGCTTGTCCCGGCAGTACTTGTCCATCCACAGGTAGATGGACTCGTTGTCGGTGCCCTGGATCGCGTTCAGCTGGTAGCCGATGGCCAGCCCGCTCAGGAATCCGAGCAGCCAAGACTTGTCGCTGATGTCCCGGTCCCGGACCCACTCCCCGCAGGACCTGACGCCCCGCATGAACACGCCCTGGGCCTGGACGGCGGGCGGCACGGCCATGGCGGTGCAGAGGACGAGCAGTGCGGCGACCGCGCGAGGGTTCATCGGTTCCGTTCCGGGATCAGTCTGCCGGATGCTAGGGACCGCAGGCCGCTCGAGGCCACTGCCGGGGCGATGGCCGGACGCCCGCAGGGGACGGGCAGTCCATGCGCCGACGCGCGCCCGGGCCGCGTTCAGCCCGGCCCGCGTTCAGCCCGGCCCGCGGTCCCCGAGCCTGCGCGCGATGCTCCAGCGGTGGACCTCCGAGGGGCCGTCGTAGATCCGGAACGCCCGCACGTCGCGGAAGATGCGCTGCACCTCGGTGTCCTCGGTCAGGCCCAGGCCGCCGAGCACCTGCATCGAGCGGTCCACCACGCGGAAGATGGCCTCCGAGCAGTGCACCTTGACCATGCTGCTCTCGCGGCTCGCGCGCGCGCCCTGATCGAGCAGCCAGGCCGTGTGCCAGATCGACAGCCGCGCGGTGTGCAGGTCGATCTCGTTGTCGGCGAGCATGAAGCCCACGCCCTCGTGGCGGATCAGCGGCTGCCCGAAGGCCTGGCGCGCGCGGGCGTACTGCGTGGCGATGTCATGGGCGCGGCGGGCCGAACCCAGCCAGCGCATGCAGTGGGTGAGACGCGCCGGCACCAGCCGCACCTGCGCGTAGCGAAAGCCCGCGCCGATCTCGCCCAGCACGTTCGCCGCGGGCACCCGGAGCTTCGTGAGGCGCACCTGCGCGTGGCCGCCGCAGAAGCTCGAGTCCATCGAGTGGATCAGGCGCTCGATCTCGAAGCCGGGGGCGGGCAGGTCGGTCAGGAACATCGTCGCGCCGACGTCCTGGCCGTCGACGATCGTGCGCGCCATCACGATCGCGAAGGCCGCGCCGTCGGCGCCGGTGATCAGCCACTTCTCGCCGTCGATGACGAAGTCGTCGCCGTCGCGCACCGCCGTGGTCTGCAGCAGCGCGGGGTCGGAGCCCGCGCCGGGGGCGGGCTCGGTCATGCAGAAGCACGAGCGCGTGGTGCCGGCGGCCAGCGGCGCCAGCCAGCGTGCCTGCTGCGCGGGCGTGGCCACCGCGGCCATCAGGTGCATGTTGCCCTCGTCGGGCGCCGCGCAGTGCAGCGCGATCGGACCGAGCATCGAGTAGCCGGCCTCCTCGAAGACGATCGCGCGCCCGAAGTGACCGAGGCCGAGGCCGCCCCACTTCTCCTCGACGTGCGGCGCGAGCAGCCCGTGCTCGGCGGCGAGCCCGTTGAGCTGGCGGCGCATCGCATCGGTCGGGCCGTGGTCGGTGCGGCGCGGGTCGCGCTCGAAGGGGATGACCACCTCGCGCACGAAGGCGCGGGTGCGGGCCTGCAGCTCGGCGAGCGGCGGCGGGATCGAGAAGTCCATCGGGCGTGTCCGGAAGCGGTGTGCGGCCGATTCTGGTGGCCGGCTCCGCGAGCGTCAAACCGGCCGTCTAGCGCGCGACCACGATCCCTTCGCGTTCGCGGTCCCACAGCGAGGCTCGGCGCGCCAGCGCGTCCTGCTTGAGCTTGTACTTCTCGATCTTCTCGGTCGCCGTCTTGGGCAGCGCGTCGATGAACGCGACGAAGCGCGGCACCATGAAGTAGCTCATCCGCCCGGCGGCGAAGTGCACGATCTCGGCTTCGGTCACCGCGTGGCCGGGGCGCAGGACGACGTAGACCATCACCTCGTCCTCGCTCATCTCGGAGGGCACCGGTACCGCCGCCACCTCGAGGACCGCGGGATGGCGCGACAGGATCAGCTCGACCTCGTAGGCCGAGATGTTCTCGCCGCGCCGGCGGATCGCCTCCTTCTTGCGGTCGACGAACCAGAGGTAGCCGTCGGCGTCGACGTAGCCGCGGTCGCCGGTGCAGAACCAGCCGTCGACGAAGGCGCTGGCGGTCGCCTCGGGCATCGCGTAGTAGCCCTTCCTCATCGTGCCCGGCAACAGCGGCTTCATCAGGATCTCGCCGACCTCGCCGGCGGGCAGCTCGGTGCCGTCGTCGTCGACGATGCGCAGCAGGCTCGCGTCGCGCGGATGCCCGGCCGAGCCCGCCTTGTCGGGGCGGTCGTCGGGCACGTAGGTCGTCACCGCGTAGTTCTCCGACATCGCGAAGAGCGAGGTCGACCGGATGCCATAGCGCTCCAGGAACCGCGCCGGCAGGTCCTTGGTCATCGGCACCAGCATCGCCTGGCGTACGCGGTGCTCGCGGTCCTGCGGCCCCGGCGGCAGCTGCAGGATGATGTTGGTCATCGCGCCGAGCGAGTTGAACTGCGTGGCGCGTGACTCGCGGAGCTCGTCCCAGAAGCGCGTGGCCGAGAAGCGCGGCGACAGCGCGACCGTCGCGTCGGCCCACAGCGCCGCGTAGCACGAGTACCAGAGCGCGTTGACGTGGAAGAGCGGCAGGCAGGCGTAGAGCACGTCGTCGGGCGTGTAGCCGTAGTCGAGCGTCAGCGCCCGGCCGATGCCGTGGCCCTGCGACTGCGGGCACATCACGCCCTTGGAGGGGCCGGTGGTGCCCGAGGTGTAGACGATGGTCTGGATGTCGTCGTGGCGCACCGCGTCGAGCGGCGGGCGCGTCTCGTCGTCCGAGTCGAGCGCCCCGAAGCCCACCGTGCGCGCCCCGGGCACCTCGAGCGCCGCGTCGCCGCGCACCACATAGCAGGTGACCTTCGGCAGCTCCGCGCAGACCTCTCGCACCCGGTCGACCCATTCGTCGTCGACCACGAGGCAGCTCGCGTCGGACTGCGCGACGAAGTAGCGCAGCATGTCGCCCTTCGCCGCAGTGTTGAGTGCCACGGCCACCGCGCCGAGCTTGCCCAGCCCCCACAGCGCCCACAGCAGTTCGGGGCAGTTCGGCATCATCAGCGCGACCCGGTCGCCATGGCGCACGCCGAGCGCGGCGAAGCCGTTCGCATAGCGGTTGGTCATCCGCTCGAGCTCGGCGTAGCGCCAGTCGCGGCCCTGCCAGCGCAGGAAGCTGCGGTCGGGGATGCGGGCGGCCTTCTCGGCGATCACGCGCCCGATCGTGCGCTCGTGCAGGGGGAAGTCGCGCATCGTCGTGCCCGTCGTGGTTCCGTCGTGGGGGGCGATGATGTTCGAACGGCGCAGGCCTGACAACCGCGGGCGAGGGCCGAGCGCCGTCTCGACGGATCGGTCCATTCTGCTTTGCCGGCGGCGCGGCGCAGCCGCACGCGGTGCCGTGCGACACTTTCGGGCCCGCGGCCGCCGCCGGCAGTCCACCCCCCAGGCCCGAGATGTCCGTTCCGCTTCCCGCTCCGACGAGCCGCCGCGCCGCCATCCTCGGCTGGGGCGCCGTCCCGGTCGGCACCTGGCAGAAGTCGGCCACCGGCGACGCGGTGCTCGAGCACGAGCTCGCGGTCGACGTCGTGCTCGACGCGATGGCGATGGCCGGACTCGACAAGGCGTCGATCGACGGCGTGGCCGTCGCCCATCCCGGCGACCATACCAAGCAGGGCTATTTCCACACCTTCCTCGTCTCGCACCTGGGCATCCGCGCCAGCGCGACCGTCGTGCAGGTGCTGGGCAATGGCATGACCGGCGGCCATGCGTTCGACACCGCGGTGCACCAGGTGACCTCGGGGCAGGCCGACTGCATGCTCGCGCTCGGCGTGCACTTCGAGACCGCCGTGCCCACCGCGCGCCACCTCGACTACAGCATCCGCCTCACCGGCGACGTCGACTTCCAGTCGGTGTTCGGCGCGGTGCCGATCGCCTGGTACGCGATGGACGCGCAGCGCTACCTCCACGAGCACCGCGTGCCGCGCGCGGTGCTGGCCTCGGTGGCGGTGAAGAACCGCGAGCACGCGCGGCTCAACCCGCTCGCGCAGTACCGCACGCCGATCACCGTCGAGGACGTGCTCGCCGCGCGCCCGATCGTCGAGCCGCTCGGGCTGCTCGAGGTGCCGGGGCGCGCCGACGGTGCGGTGGCGCTGGTCGTCGTGTCCGAGGACATCGCGCGCGCGAGCGGCCGCCCCTACGTGGTGGTGCGCGGCCGCGGCTTCGACCATGAGGGCCTGCACCAGCTGTCGGACCGCGCGGGCGCCGACGCGCTCGACTACGGCACGCTGCGGCGCGCGTCGCGCCGGGCGCTGGACGCCGCAGGCCTGGCGCTCGCCGACGTCTCGGCCTTCCAGCTCTACGCGCCGTGCACGATCGTCGAGGTGCTGGCGACCGAGGCACTCGGCCTGTTCCCGCGCGGGCAGGGCGCCGCCGCGGCCGCCGACGGCCGCACCCGCGCCGACGGCGCGTTCCCGGTCAACACCTGCGGCGGCTGCCTGTCGCGCGGCCATCCACCCGAGGCCACGCCGCTCTACGACGTGGTCGAGGCGGTGCTGCAGGCGAGCGGGCAGGCCGGGCCCCGACAGGCCGCGCGCGGCCCGATCACCATGACCGTCTGCGAGCTCGGCAAGTACAACGCCGCGCTGGTCCACGTGCTGGAAGCCGTCCGATGAACGCGCTGCCCGAGCTCCGGATGCCGGGCCCGCGGCCGTTCCCGCCCCGTGTCTCGGCCTTCACGCGGCCGTTCTGGGACGCGCTCGAGGCGGGCACGATGCGCTCGACCCGCTGCGACGCCTGCGGGCTGCTCGGCTTTCCGCCGCGCAACCTGTGCCGCGCCTGCTGGAGCCGGTCGGTCTCGTGGACCGAGCTCGCACCCGCGGGCGTGCTGTACAGCTTCACCCGCGTGCATGTCGCGCCCGCCGCGTTCCGCGCCGACGCGCCCTACGCCATCGGCCTGGTGGACCTCGACGACGGCGTGCGCCTGATGTGCCGGATGGTCGGTGCGGTCGAGGCCGCCGACATCGGCGGGCGCATCGGGCTGCTGGTGCTGCGCTACGAGGACGGCGCGCTGTTCGGCGCGCGCATGACACACTCGCCTCAGGCGACCTGACACGAATCGAATCGCGACCCCTGGAGCATCCCCATGAGCGACACCAACGAGTACGTCCCGCCCAAGGTCTGGACCTGGAACAAGGCCAGCGGCGGGCGCTTCGCGAACATCAACCGCCCGATCGCCGGACCCACCCACGACAAGGAGCTGCCGGTCGGTCGCCATCCGATGCAGCTCTACTCGCTGGGCACGCCCAACGGCCAGAAGGTCACGATCATGCTCGAGGAGCTGCTCGCGCTCGGGCACGCCGGCGCCGAGTACGACGCCTGGCTGATCCGGATCAACGAGGGCGACCAGTTCTCCAGTGGCTTCGTCGCGGCCAACCCGAACTCCAAGATCCCCGCGCTCGTCGACCGCAGCGGCCCGGAGCCGGTGCGTGTGTTCGAGTCCGGCGCGATCCTGATGCACCTGGCCGAGAAGTTTGGGGTCTTGCTGCCGAAGGCCGGGCCCGCCCGCGCCGAATGCCTGTCGTGGCTGTTCTGGCAGATGGGCAGCGCGCCCTACCTGGGCGGCGGCCTGGGGCACTTCTACGCCTACGCGCCGATGAAGATCGAGTACGCCATCGACCGGTTCGCGATGGAGACCAAGCGCCAGCTCGACGTCCTCGACCGGCGCCTCGCCGAGAGCGCGTACCTCGGCGGCGCCGACTACACCATCGCCGACATCGCCGTCTGGCCGTGGTATGGCGGGCTGGTCAAGGGCCTGCTCTACGGGGCGGGCGAGTTCCTGTCGGTCCACGAGTACACGAACGTCGTGCGCTGGGCCGACCAGATCGGCGCGCGGCCGGCGGTGCGTCGCGGGCGCATCGTCAACCGGGTGATGGGCGACCCGGCCGCGCAGCTGCGCGAGCGCCACGACGCGAGCGACTTCGACACGAAGACGCAGGACAAGCTCGACGCACAGGCCGCCGCCAAGCCGGGCGGCGCGGGCTGAGCGCCGGCACGTCGCGACCATGAAGGTCGTCGTCCTCGGGGCCGGGGCCGTCGGCTGCTACGTCGGCGGCCTGCTGTCGCTCGCCGGCTTCGAGGTCGCGTTCGCGGTGAGGCCCGCCGCGCGCGACGCCATCGCCGCACGCGGCGTGCGCCTGTGCGGGCCGCGCGGCGACTTCCACGCGGCCGGGGTCGGCGCGATCGTCCGGCCCGAGGAGGCCCCCGGCGTCGACCTGGTGCTGTCCTGCGTGAAGCTGTACGACGCGCGGTCCTCGGCCGAGGCCTGGCGCCCGATGCTCGAATCGGCCGCCGCCGTCGTCTGCCTGCAGAACGGCGTCGACGGCGTCGCGCGCGTGCAGGCCGGCGCGCCGCACGCGCGCTGCTGGGGCGGGCTCGCGCTCGTGGCGGGCAGGCTTCGCGAGCCCGGCATCGTCGACTACCTGTCGGACATGTCCTCGATCGTCTTCGGCGGACCGGGCTCATCGTCCGATCCGGTGCTCGCCGCCTTCGTCGCGCAGGTCCGCGCCGCGTCCCTGCCCACGGCCTTCGTGGCGACCCGGGTCGAGGACATCGCCCG
>JAIYAG010000272.1 GCA_027489195.1 Burkholderiales bacterium
AGCCGCCCCGGCCCAGGCCGGGGGCTGCTGCGGGTGCCGAGGCCAGGCCGCCCGGACGGCCTGAGGCCGCACGCGACCTCGGCCCGGCGGTCAGGGCCGCAGGATCAGGGCCGCAGGATCACGGCCGCAGGATCAGGGCCTGACGGGGTGCCACCGCCGTCGTGTCGTGGACCATGCCGGCGCCACTGAGGCCGACCACGGTGAACACCACGGCCGGGGTGCTCTTGCGGCTCAGGCGCAGCGTGCCGACGCTGCAGGTGCCGGCGCTGCCGGTGGTGCAGTCGAGCGGCGAACCGCCGATGCTGAAGCCGCTCGACACCTTGGCGCCCGACACCGGCGCGCCACTCGCGTTCTTCACCGCGACGGTCACGGTCGCCGTCCACCAGTTCGCGTCCACCGCCTTGCGGGTGACGCCGAAGGTGCGCACCGACACCTTGACCGGCGCGGGCACGGCCTGCTCGGCCCCTGGGCTGGAGTAGAGCTGCGTGGTCGGCGAGCCCGGGCCGGCGCCGGTGACCACGTTCGGCGAGGCCAGTGCCTTGATCCGCTCGGCGACCTGCGCCGGCGTGAGCGTCGGCGTCGTGCCGAGCAGGATCGCGGCGGCGCCCGTCACGTGCGGCGCGGCCATCGACGTGCCTCTGTAGACGGCGGTGGCGGTATCGCTCGAGATCACCGACGACGTGATCGCCTCGCCCGGCGCGAACAGCGACAGGCACCGCCCCCAGTTCGAGAATCCGGCCCGCGCATCCGAGCTGGTGGTCGCACCGACGGCGATGGCGGTCGGCGCACGCGCCGGCGACACGGTGCAGGCATCGACGGCGCTGTTGCCCGCCGCCACGATGACCGGCACCCCCGCTGCCACGACGTTCGCCACCGCGGTGTCGAGCGCGGTCGAGGCCCCGCCCCCCAGCGACAGGTTGGCGACCGCGGGCTTGCGTGCGTTGCGCGCGACGAAGTCGAGGCCGGCGATCACGCCGCTCAGCGTGCCGCCGCCGTTGCAGTCGAGCACCCGCACCGGAGCCAGCGTGACCTGCTTGGCGACGCCGTAGGTCAGGCCGCCGACGGTGCCCGAGACATGGGTGCCGTGACCGTTGCAGTCGTCGGTCTTGCGGCCGTCGGCGATCGCGCTGAACCCCAGGTCCGGGCGCACCCGGCTCGTCGCGGCGCCCGGTGCGCTGCGGAACTCGGCGTGGGTCGCGCGGATCCCGGTGTCGAGGATGTAGGCGGTGACCGTGCTCGCCACGCCCTCGTAGCGATACGAGCTCGACAGCGGCAGCGTGCGCTGGTCGATCCGGTCCAGCCCCCAGGCAGCGGCGTTCTGCACGACCGCGCCGATCGCAACGAGCTGGTCCTCCTCGATGCCCTCGACCTCGGGGTCGGCGAGCAGCGCCTGCGCCGCCGCCTCCGACATCGTGGCCGAGTAGCCTTGGATCGCCTTCGTGAAGCGCTCGTTGACGGTGCCGCCGCCGGCCCGCTTCAGACCGCGGTCCGCCTTCTCCTCGAGCGACTTGCCGGTCGCAGCGGGGTCCTCGCGCAGCGTGACGATGTACTGACCCGGGACCCGCCGATCGGCCGGCGCCGCCACGATCTGCTTCTCGACCGGTGCGGCCGCGGCCGCCGCCGCGTCGAGCGCGGCCAGTTCCTGGGGCGTGGGCTCGATGTCCGCCTGCGGCTCGGCCGATGCAGGCGGCGCCTCGGCGATCGGGGCGGCCGCCGCGGGAGTCTCGGACACGGGCGCGGCGGTCGGCGCATCGCCGCCTCCGCAGCCCGCGACCAGCGCACCCGTCAGCATCACCACCAGCACTGCGTGCGTCGTCGTCTTCCCGCTCATCGTTCGCATCCCGTCAGTCCGGACCGGCGTGGTCCGATGGGGGCGCAGTGTCGGAGCCGCCGCGACGAGCGGCGCGGATGCGGGTGCGGAGGGCGGATGCGGTCCGCCGGACGGTGGGCGCACCGCCGCCGGACGGCGCGGCACGCAGGCCGCAGGGCCGGTGCGCGGGCATCGGTCGGCATGCGGCGATGCTCGCCCGACGGACGGATCGGCTGGCTCGGGAAGACGGATCGGGGGGGTGGCCTGAGACCGGCACCGGGGAGGTGCTGGCGTCCCGTAGGGGATTCGAACCCCTGTAGCTACCGTGAAAGGGTAGTGTCCTAGGCCTCTAGACGAACGGGACGAGGCTGATGCTGCGATGAAGCGATGACTGCTGGAACGACTTCCGGTGATGCAGGTTCGTGGTGGAGGTAAGCGGGATCGAACCGCTGACCTCTTGCATGCCATGCAAGCGCTCTCCCAGCTGAGCTATACCCCCGACGAAAGCCCGCCATTATAGCGACGGGTCACTCCCCTTGCAAGTCGAGGCCGGGTGAGCCGCGACCGCCTGAACAGCGAGCGCGAAGTGTACCCGAAGCACGAGAGACCTCGAAACGGACGCGGACCGATCCGTGCACGCCCTCACCCGAGCCGGCCGCGCACCATGCCGATGTTGCTCCTCAGCGCGTACAGCTCGTCGGCATAGGACAGCGGCACGGCGACCTTCTCGACCCGCGCGTCGAGTGCGTCGAGCCGGGTCCGCAGCGCCGTCTTCGCCTCGGGCTCGAGCGGCCCGACGAGCTCGTCCTCGATCGCGCGCAGCTGCGCGTACCAGCGGAACACCCGCGAGCGCACCCGGAACTCGTAGAGCGGCGGCACGATGCGCGACAGCGGCAGCAGCACCGCCACGATGGCGGCGAGCGCCAGCCACATGCGATCGAGCAGGTTCGCGACCCACCACGGCATGTAGCGCTGCAGGAAGGGCTCGCCGTCGGCATAGAAGCGCGCGGCCTCCTTCGCCACCGGCAGCTCGGCGCCGCGCGGCGTCGGGAACTCGCCGCTGCGGCGGAACCATCCGGGGCCGCCATGGATCCGGTCGGCGGCCTGCACCATGAGCTGCACCAGCGCCGGATGCGTGCCGTCGCGCACGACGAGCGAGGTGGTGGTGGCGACCAGCGGATGGTTGCGCAGCGGGATGTCCCGGTCGATGGACACGATGCCGCGCGGCAGCGTCACCGGAGACAGGAACGGGTAGCGACGCGCGTACGCCTCGGCCTGCGGGAAGTCGACGAGGCCGACGCCGGGCGTCTGCAGCAGCATCTGCACCAGCTGCGACTCGGGCGCGGAGACGAACACCACCGCATCGATCCGATCCTCGAGCAGCTCGATCACCGCCTCGGTGTCCCCGAGCTCCGAGCGCTTCAGGCGGGCCGGGTCGATCCGATTGGCCTCGAGCAGGCGGGTGAACAGCTCGGGGGTGCCGGACTCGGGGGTGCCGACGTTCACCCGCCACCCGCCGAGATCGACCAGCCGCACGGGCCGGCCCTTGGGCAGGGTGCGCTTGTGGAAGATCCAGACCGGCTCGTAGAACAGGCTGCCGAGGGTGCTCAGGCCCTCGCGCGTGGCCTCGTCGCCCGACGCGAGCCCCCCCTGCACGAAGCCGAACGCGACGTCGCCGTCGGGATCGTTCAGCGCGGCGAGGTTCGCGACCGTCCCGCCCGTCTGGCGCAGCTCGAGCACGATGCCCTGGCGGGCCAGCGCTCGCCGGTACTGATCGCCGAACGCATCGAACGCGCTCTGCGCAGGACCGGTCACCATCACGACGTGGCGCGGCGGATTCGGCTGGAGCACGCGGTAGGCGAGCACCAGCAGACCGACCGCGATCAGCACGAACGGACCGCCCGCCACGAGGGCAGCACGGAGCGACACGAAGAGCCTGCGCAGGGTGCGATTCATGCCGCCGGAGGGTAGCAGACGGGCGTGCTAACCTGCCCGCCCACGCCCCCAGCGCCCCCCACCGACCTGCACCGCCCCATGACCGCCCGACTCATCGACGGCAACGCGCTTGCCCGCTCCATCCGCGACGACGTGGCGCGCCGTGTCGCCGCCCTCGCCGCCCGCGGCATCGTGCCGGGCCTGGCCGTCGTGCTGGTCGGCGAGAACCCCGCGTCCGCGGTCTACGTCCGCAACAAGGTCAAGGACTGCGCCGAGGTGGGCATCGCGTCGACGCTCGACCGGCTGCCGGCGGACACCTCCGAGGCCGCGCTGCTCGAGCGCATCGCCGCGCTGAACGCGGACCCGGCGGTGCACGGCATCCTGGTGCAGCTGCCGCTCCCGAAGCACATCGACGAGCACCGGGTGATCGAGGCGATCTCGCCCGCCAAGGACGCCGACGGCTTCCACGTGAGCAACGTCGGCCAGTTGGTGGTCGGCGAGCCGCTCTTTCGCCCCTGCACGCCCTACGGCGTCATGAAGATGCTCGAGCACGCCGGCACGCGGCTCGACGGCGCCGAGGCGGTGGTCATCGGCCGCAGCAACATCGTCGGCAAGCCGCAGGCGCTGATGCTGCTGGCGGCGGGCGCGACGGTCACGGTCTGCCACAGCCGCACCCGGGACCTGGCCGCGCACACGCGCCGCGCCGACATCCTGGTGGCCGCGGTCGGCCGTCCCGACCTGGTCACGGCCGACATGGTCAAGCCGGGCGCCACCGTGATCGACGTCGGCATGAACCGCGGCGCCGACGGCAAGCTGTGCGGCGACGTGGACTTCGCCGGCGTGAGCCGGGTGGCCGGCGCGATCACGCCGGTGCCGGGCGGCGTCGGCCCGATGACCCGGGCGATGCTGCTGGTCAATACCATCGAAGCGGCCGAGCGCGGCGCACGCTGACGCGCCCCGCGGGCCGCCGGTCGGCCCCGGCCGGCCGATGCGGCCCTCGCTGTAACCCCGATGAAAGCGCGGCCACGCGAGCCGCGCGACAATCCGCGTCATGTCCGACGCACGCACCCGACCCATCGACATGACCGACACCGCCCGCAGCACCGCCCCCTCCGCCAACCCGCTGCTCGACTTCTCCGACCTGCCGCGGTTCGCCGCCTTCGAGCCCGCCCTGGTCACGCCGGCGCTCGACGTGGCGCTGGCCGAGGCGCGCACGGCGGTCGAGCGCGCCGAGTCGGCGTCCACCCCGGCGACCTGGACCGATTTTGTCCAGCCGCTCGAGGACGCCACCGAGCGCCTGGGCCGGGTCTGGGGCGTGGTCGGACACCTGAACTCGGTGGCCGACACGCCCGAGCTGCGGGCGGTTTACAACGAGAACCTGCCGCGCGCCACCGAGTTCTGGACCGCGCTCGGCCAGAACGCCGCGCTGTTCGCGAAGTACAAGGCGCTGCAGGCCGCGCCCGAGTTCGCGACGCTGTCGCCGGCCCGCCAGCGCATCGTCGAGCATGCGATCCGCGGCTTCCGGCTCGGCGGCGCCGAGCTGGTGTCGCCGGCCCGCGAGCGCTTCGCCGAGATCCAGGAGCGGGGCGCCGCGCTCAACCAGAAGTTCGGCGAGAACGTGCTCGACGCGACCAAGGCGTTCACGCTCGACGTCACCGACGAGGCGCGCCTCGCCGGCCTGCCCGAGGATGCGCGCCAGGCCGCGCGCCAGGAAGCCGAGCGCGCGGGCGTCGCCGGCTGGCGCTTCAGCCTGCAGTTCCCCTCGTACTTCCCGGTGATGCAGTACGGCGAGGACCGCTCGCTGCGCGAGGCGCTGTACCGCGCCTACGTCACCCGAGCCTCGGAGCTCGGCGCCGACCCGGCGCAGGACAACGGCCCGATCATCGACGAGACGCTCGCCCTGCGCGCCGAGGAGGCCCGCCTGCTCGGCTACCCGAGCTTCGCCGACGTCTCGCTGGTGGCGAAGATGGCCGATTCGCCCAAGCAGGTCGTCGAGTTCCTGCGCGACCTGGCCGCCCGCGCCCGGCCCTCCGCCCATCGCGACATGGCCGAGCTGCGCGCCTTCGCGAAGGACACGCTCGGCCTCGAGCCGCTCGCCGCCTGGGACATTCCGTTCGCCAGCGAGAAGCTCAAGGAGGCGCGCTATGCGTTCTCCGACAACGAGGTCAAGCAGTACTTCCAGCTGCCGCGCGTGCTCGACGGCCTGTTCGGCCTGATCGAGCGGCTGTTCGACGTCAAGCTCGCGCCCGACACCGCCGAGACCTGGCATCCGGACGTGCGCTTCTACCGCATCGAGCGCGCGGGCCACCTGATCGGCCAGTTCTACCTCGACATGTATGCCCGCCCGAGCAAGCGTCCCGGCGCCTGGATGAACGACGCACGCGGCCGCAAGCGCCTGCAGGGCGGCGCGCAGACACCGGTGGCCTACCTGGTCTGCAACGTGCAGTCGCCCGTCGGCGACAAGCCGGCACTGCTCACCCACGACGACGTGATCACGCTCTTCCACGAGTTCGGCCACGGGCTGCATCACATGCTCACCCGCGTCGACGAGCTCGGCGTCTCGGGCATCTCGGGCGTGGAGTGGGACGCGGTCGAGCTGCCCAGCCAGTTCATGGAGAACTTCTGCTGGGAGTGGGACATCGTCAGCACGATGAGCGCGCACGTCGACACCGGCGCCCCGCTGCCGCGCGCCCTCTTCGACCGGATGCTGGCGGCCAAGAACTTCCAGAGCGGCATGCAGACGCTGCGCCAGGTGGAGTTCTCCCTCTTCGACATGCGGCTGCACTCGGAGTTCGCCGACGGCGACGGGGCCGGCGCACGCACGGTGCAGCAGCTGCTCGACGAGGTCCGCGGCGAGGTCGCGGTCCTCGTGCCGCCGGACTTCAACCGCTTCCAGAACAGCTTCTCGCACATCTTCGCCGGCGGCTACGCGG
>JAIYAG010000518.1 GCA_027489195.1 Burkholderiales bacterium
CACCGCCAGGTCGGCGTCGGGCGGCGGATCGAGCGCGAGGCCCGCGGCCGGCACGCCGCGGCGCACGAGGAAGAGCGCGAAGGCCAGCGCGACCGGCCCCGAGCCGGCGATGTGCCAGCAGGGCTCGGTCGGGGTCGGGAGGCCGTCTGCGCTCATCGCGCCCGCATCAGCGCCTCGATGTCGGCGGCGGCCTTGGGCACGTCGCCGGTGATGATCTCGCAGCCGGCGGCGGTGACCACGGCATCGTCCTCGATCCGGATGCCGATGTCGCGATAGGCCTCGGGCACGTCGTCGGCGGCGCGCACGTAGAGGCCCGGCTCGACGGTCAGCACCATGCCGGGCCGCAGCACCCGCCACGGCTTGTCGCCCCCGGCCGGTGCCGGCTCGCCCGGCTCGCGGTACTCGCCGCAGTCGTGCACGTCCATGCCCAGCCAGTGGCCGGTGCGGTGCATGTAGAAGCGCCGGTAGGCGCCGCTCTCGAGCACGCCGTCGAGCGTGCCGGCGAGGAGCTTCGCGTCGATCATGCCCTGCGCCAGCACGCGCACCGCCGCGTCGTGCGGATCGGTGAAGCGCGCGCCCGGCCGGGTCGCGTCGATGGCGGCCGCCTGGGCGGCGAGCACGACGTCGTAGAGCTCGCGCTGCGGGCCGCTGAAGCGGCCGTTGACCGGCCAGGTGCGGGTGATGTCGGACGCGTAGCCGTCGAGCTCGCAGCCGGCGTCGATCAGCAGCAGGTCGCCGTCGCGCAGCACCGCGTCGTTCTCGCGGTAGTGCAGCACGCAGGCGTTGCGCCCGCCCGCGACGATCGAGCCGTAGGCGGGGAACTGCGAGCCGTTGCGGCGGAACTCGTGCAGCAGCTCGGCCTCGATCTCGAACTCGCGCAGGCCGGGTGCGGTCGCGCGCATCGCGCGGACGTGGGCGTGCGCCGAGATCCGCGCGGCGCGACGCATCGTGTCGAGCTCGGTGTCGTCCTTGACGAGGCGCATCTCGTCGAGCAGCGCGTGCACGTTCCAGGCCGCACCCGGCGCGCCGACGCCGGCCCGTGCCTGGCCGCGCACCGCCGACAGCCAGCGCTGCATCTGCGCGTCGGTGGCGCTCGATTCGGCGAGCGCGCAGAAGACCGCGGGCGCATCGGCGAGCAGGCCGGGCATCGCTTCGTCCAGGCTCGCGAACGAGCGCGCCTCGTCGAAGCCGAAGCGCTCGGCGGCCGCGGCCGGGCCGTGCCTGAAGCCGTCCCAGATCTCGCGTTCCTCGTTCTTGTCGCGGCAGAACAGGATCGAGCGCGGCGTGGCGCCGCGCGCATCGACGACGACCACCGCCTCGGGCTCGGGGAAGCCGCTGAGGTAGTAGAAGTAGCTGTCGGGCCGGTAAGGGTAGTCGGTGTCGCGGTTGCGCGGCACCTCGGGTGCGGTCGCGATCACGGCGACGCCGCCGCCGCGGGCGCGCATCGATTCGGCCAGCCGTTGCCGGCGCGCCTTGAAGGGCGTGGGGGACGCAGTGTCGGTCATCGTGCGGGTTCCAGTGAGGCGTCGAGGTCGGCGAGTCGCTGCGGCGTGCCCACGTCGACCCATCGGCCGAGGTGGCGCTCGGCGCCGGCGCGCCGGACGGCGGCCGCGCCGCGCAGCAGCGGGGCGAGCTTCGCGGGGGTGCCGCGGGCGATGCCCGCGAAGAGCGAGGGACGGTAGAGGCCGATGCCGGCGAAGGTCAGCCGCGGTGCACCGGGCGTGTCCGTCAGCCGGCCGCAGTCGAGCGTGAAGTCGCCGTCCGGATGGTGGTCGGGGTTGTCGACCAGCACGCACCAGGCGTCCCAGCCGCAGGCGTCGAGCTGCGCGGCGATCGGGCCGGCACGCCGGGGGTCCCAGTCGCACCAGACGTCGCCGTTGACGACCAGGAACGGCGCCTCGCCCAGCAGCGGCAGCGCGTTCGCGATCCCGCCCGCGGTCTCGAGCGCCCGGCCCTCGGGCGAATAGCGGATCGACAGGCCCCAGTCCGAGCCATCACCCAGGACGCGCTCGATCTCGTGGCCGAGCCAGGCGTGGTTGATCACCACTTCGCGCACGCCCGCCGCGGCGAGGCGTTCGAGGTGCCAGACGATCAGCGGCCGCCCGCCCGCGCGCAGCAGCGGCTTGGGGCAGGTGTCGGTCAGGGGCCGCATCCGTTCGCCTCGGCCCGCGGCCAGGATCATCGCGCGCATCGGAGGGGCGGCCTCAGAAGGTGTAGCCGACGCCGGGCGCGTCGCCCTCGATCCGGTCGATCAGACGTGCGAGCGGTCCGAGTCCGTTGTAGCGCACGGCCACGGCGCGCACGTAGCGCAGCACCAGCGGCAGGTCGGCGAGGTAGCGGTCCTTGCCGTCGCGGTGGTGGAGCCGCGCGAAGATGCCGAGCACCTTCAGGTGCCGCTGCAGGCCCATCCACTCGAAGTCGCGGTAGAAGTCGCCGAACTGCTCGGGCATCGGCAGGCCGGCGGCGCGGGCGCGCTCCCAGTAGCGGATCGTCCAGTCGAGGACCTGCTCCTCCTCCCAGCGCACGTAGGCGTCGCGCAGCAGGGAGACCAGGTCGTAGGTGATCGGGCCGACGACCGCGTCCTGGAAGTCGAGGATGCCCGGGTTGCGGGTGCCCGGCAGCAGCATCAGGTTGCGCGAGTGGTAGTCGCGGTGCACGTGGACGCGCGGCTGCGACAGCGTGGCGTCGAGGATCGCCTCGAAGGCCTGGTCGAGCACCGCGCGCTCGGCGGGGGCGAGCTCGATGCCCTTGTGGCGCGCGATGTACCAGTCGGGGAAGAGCTGCAGCTCGCGCAGCAGCAGCGCACGGTCGTAGGGCGGGAAGTCGTCCGCGCCGCCGGCCGACTGCATCGTGACCAGCGCGCCGATCGCGTCGGCGTACAGCGCGGGCGCGGTCGCGTCGTCGAGCACGGACAGGTAGGTGGTCGAGCCGAAGTCCTCGAGCAGCAGGAAGCCGCGGGGCAGGTCGGCCTCGACGATGCGCGGCACGCTCACGCCGCTGCGCCCGAGCACCTCGGCCGCGTGCACGAACGGGCGGCAGTCCTCCATCGGGGGCGGCGCGTCCATCGCGACCAGGCTGCCGCCGAAGGCGGCGCCCGCGTCGACGCGGAAATACCTGCGGAAGCTCGCATCGTCGGAGGCGGGCCGCAGCGTGCCGAGGTCCAGGCCGTGGGCGGCCGGCAGCGCCTCGAGCCAGGCGCGGAGCAGTTCGAGTCGGGTGTCCATGCGTATCCGGGTGGCTCCCTATAATACGGGATCGAACTGCAGCGCCCCGGGGCGCCCCCGAAGCCGCCTCGAATGCGCCGCGCCTGTTCCGTTCCCGGTCCGCTCCTGCTCGCCGCGCTGCTCGCCGCACCGGTGCCGGGCGTCCGTGCGCAGGACGCCGTCGGGTCGGACGGGGCCGCCGGCGCCCGGCTGCGCCTCGAGACCGAACTGCGCGAGTCGAACCTCGAGGCCGACGCGGCCCGTCCGACCTTCGCGCGCGGCGATTCGGTCGACGGCCGCCCCAACCGCGAGACCACCCTCGAGGGCAACGCGGAGGTGCGGCGCGGGGGCACCACGGTCCGCGGGGACCGACTGACGATCTACGAGGCCGACGACGAGGTGGTCGCCGTGGGCCGCGTGCGGGTCTCGCGCGAGGGCATGGTCTTCACCGGCCCCGAGGTGACGCTCAAGCTCGACGCCAACGAAGGCTCGTTCGCCTCCCCGCGGTACTACGTGCCCGCGACGGGCGCCCGAGGCGAGGCCGAGCGGGCCGACTTCCTCGGCCGCGGCGAGGTCGCGATGACCAACGCGACCTACACCACCTGCAAGCCCGACGATCCGGACTGGTACCTGCGCGCCGAGTCGTTCACCCTGGATCGCACCAAGGAAGAGGGCTCCGCGCGCTGGGCCACGCTCTACTTCAAGGACCTGCCGGTCTTCAAGGCGCCCGCCGTGTCGTTCCCGCTCGGCGACGAGCGCCGCAGCGGCTTTCTCGCGCCGACGCTGTCGATCTCGAGCACCTACGGCGCCGAGGTCCGGGTCCCGTACTACTGGAACATCGCGCCGAACCGCGACTTCACCCTCTACACCAACGCCACCGCGCGCCGCGGCCTGCAGGTCGGCGGCCTGGCGCGCTACCTGGAGCCCAACGCGACCGGCGTCACCCGCTTCGAGTACAACCCGAACGACCTCGAGGCGCAGGCACCGCGCTGGATGATCGACAGCACGCACACCCTGACCAACTGGAACGGGTTCTCGGGCGGCTGGGTGCTGCGGGGCGTCTCGGACGACCGCTACTTCGTCGACTACTCGCGGACCATCGCCCAGAGCGCCGAGCGCAGCCTGCCGCGGTCCGTGTTCCTCACCCGCGGCTTCGGCGACACGGTGGTCACCGCACGCGCGCTGGCCTACCAGAACATCCTCGAGGCCCGCAGCGCGCCGGCCTACGACCGCCTGCCGCAGCTCAGCATCACGCACGCCAAGCGCGACCTGGCCGGCTTCGACCTGCTGGTCAGTGCCGACGCCACCGAGTTCAGCCGCAACCTGGCGGGCAGCGCGCAGGGCGCCCGGATGATCGTCAATCCCTCGGTCGCCTATCCGTTCGGCGGCCCGGCCTGGTTCCTGACGCCCAAGGCCTCGGTGCACG
>JAIYAG010000302.1 GCA_027489195.1 Burkholderiales bacterium
ACCGCCTGAGCGCGGTGCTGCGCTCGGTCAGCTCGCTCGAGGCCTACCGCGACACCTACCGGGATGCCATCGACGCCCGCCGCGTCGCGGAGCTGCTGATCTTCGATCCCTCGCTGCCGCGCTCGCTGCGCTTCTGCTTCGACGAGGTGGTCCGCAACCTCGGCGAGCTGCCGCACGCCCCCGCGCGGACGGCCCGCCGCCTGGCCGCGCACATGCTGGCGCTGCTCGAGCACGGCGAGCTCGAGGACGTCTACGGTGTCGGTCTGGATGCCTTCCTCGAGCGCTTCCTCAAGAACAACATCCGGCTCGGCGAGGCGGTCCAGGCCGCCTACATGGAGATGAAGTGAGATGCTGCTGTCGGTCTGGCATTCAACGGTGTACCGCTACGCGACCGAGGTCGCGCGCAGCACCCAGTACATCCGTCTGAGCCCCGCGGCCACGCCGCGCCAGCGCGTGCTCGACTGGAAGGTCGAGCTGCCGGTGCCCGCGGTCACGATGACCGATGCGTTCGACAACCTCACCCATGTGCTGACGCTCGACGCGCCGCACCAGGAGATCCGCCTGATCGCCCGCGGTCGCGTCGAGGTCGACGAGACGGACGACGGCGAGCCCGCCGGGCGGATCAACCCCAGGGTGTTCCTTCGCGGCACGCCGCTGACCGCGGCCGATGATGCGATCCGCGCCTTCATCGGACCGCTGCGGGCGATGGTGAAGTCGCGTCCGCTGATGGGCGTCACCGACCTGATGCATGCGCTGATCGAGCGCATGCCCTACGAGAAGGGCCACACCTCGGTCGACACCACCGCCGCCCAGGGCTTCGCTGCCGGCCGGGGTGTCTGCCAGGACCACGCGCACGTCTTCGTGGCCTGCTGTCGCGAGCTCGGCATCCCGGCCCGGTACGTCAGCGGGTACGTGTACACCACCGACCGTCAGACCGTCGCGAGCCACGCGTGGGCCGAGGCCTGGCTGTCGAACCGCTGGATCGCCTTCGACGTCAGCAATGCCGGCAAGGCGGGCGAGGCGCACCTGAAGCTCGCGGTCGGCCTGGACTACCTCGATGCCTGCCCGGTGCGCGGCGTACGCCTCGGCGGCGGCGAGGAGGAGCTGCACACCTCGGCCCGCGTGGAAGCGCAGACACAGCGGCAGACCCAGGTGCAGTGAGCGGGCGCCGTCGAGCGCCCGGGGGCGGCCGTTCCGCGCTCCTGCGGCAGCGGCGCATCCAGTCGCGCAGGGGGCGGGCGGTATCATCGCCGGGCGCTCCCCGCACCGCCGCCGGCGGCGTCGCCTGCGCGTCAGCTGCTGCCGCCGCCATGACCTACTGCGTCGCGATGGCCCTCGACGAAGGGCTGCTGTTCGCTTCCGACTCCCGCACCAACGCGGGCGTCGACCATGTCTCCACGTTCTCGAAGATGACGGTGCTCGAGACGCCCGGCGAGCGGGTGCTGGTGCTGCTGAACTCCGGCAACCTCGCGACCACGCAGACCGCGATCAGCACCTTGCGCAAGGCCATCGGCACCGATGCGCCGAACCTGATGTCGGCACCCAGCCTGTTCGACTGCGCCGCGCTGGTCGGCGAGACCGTGAGCCACGTGATCTCGTACCACGGCGCACGCCAGCCGCAGCAGGCGAGCGTCGACTTCAGCTGCAACTTCCTCGTCGGCGGCCAGATCGCCGGCGAGCGCCCGCGCCTGTTCCTCGTCTATCCGGAAGGCAACTTCATCGAGGCGACCGAGGACACGCCGTTCTTCCAGATCGGCGAGAGCAAGTACGGCAAGCCGATCATCGACCGCGTCGTGAAGCCGCAGACCACGATGGCCGAAGCGCTGAAGTGCGCGCTGGTGTCGTTCGACTCGACGATGCGCTCGAACCTGTCGGTGGGCCTGCCGCTGGACGTCGCGCTGGTCAGGACCGACGCGCTGCGCGTGACCTTCAGGCATCGGGTCGAGGCCGACGACCGCTATTTCGCCTCGATCCGCCAGGGCTGGAGCCAGGGCCTGAAGCGGGTCTTCAACGAGCTGCCCGGGCCCGACTGGCTGAAGCTGGGCTGACGCCCGGCGTGTCTCAGCCGAGCAGCTCGCGTGCGTGCTTGCGGGTGGTCGCGGTGATCTCGATGCCGCCGAGCATCCGGGCGATCTCCTCGACCCGGCGGCTGCGATCGAGCCGCTCGATCAGGCTGGTGGTGCGGGCGTCGACCTCGCGCTTGGCCACCGAGAAGTGCTGGTTGCCCTTCGCGGCGACCTGCGGCAGGTGGGTCACGCACAGGACCTGACGCGTCTCGCCTAGGCGGCGCATCAGCTCGCCGATCACCTCGGCCACGCCGCCGCCGACCCCCGAATCGGCCTCGTCGAAGATCAGCGTGGCGACCGGATTGGCCTGCGCGGCGAGTTCGCTGATGGCGAGGCTGATCCGTGACAGCTCGCCGCCCGAGGCCACCTTGCCGAGCGCGCGCGGGGTGGCGCCGGCGTGTCCGGCGATCCGGAACTCGACCCGGTCGATGCCGTGGGCGGCGGGTTCGCCGCGCTCGATCGCGATGTGCAGCCGCCCGCCCTGCATGCCCAGCCTGCCGATGCGTTCCGAGACCCCGGCGGACAGCGCCTTCGCCGCCAGGGCGCGCTTGTGCGAGAGCGCGGCCGCGAGCCGGTCGAACTCGGCGCGCGCGCCCTCCGCCTGCTGCGACAGCGCCTCGATGTCCTGGGCCTGCGCTGCGTCGGCGAGCCGGGCCCGCAGCGTCGCGTACTCGTCGGCCAGGCGCTCGGGCGGCAGCTTGAACTTTCGGCCCGCGGCGAACAGCACGCCGGTGCGGGCTTCGATCGCGGCCAGCCGCTCGGGGTCGAGGT
>JAIYAG010000472.1 GCA_027489195.1 Burkholderiales bacterium
AGCGCACCGGCGCGCACTGATGCGGCTGCACTACCTGGCGCACGACCTGGGGGCGGCCCGCACCACGTTCGACGCCCTCAGTCGCATGCTGCGCGACGAGTTCGACGCCGCGCCCAGCGCGCAGACGCTGGCGCTCTTCGATCTGCTGGCGCAGGCGCGGCCCGCCGGGCAGCCGCTGGCCGAAGAACAGGGCATGGCCGGCTTCGCGGTGGCGCTGCAGCGCCCGCCGCGCATGGTCGGGCGCGCCGCCGAACTGGCCACGCTGGCCCAGCGTTTGCACGTGCGCGCGGCGGTGCTGGTGCTGGGCGAAGCGGGTATTGGCAAGTCGCGCCTGCTGGCCGAGCTGCTGCAGGACCGGCCGGACGTGGTCAGCGTCAAGGCCGAGGCCGGCGACGCGGCGGTGCCGTACGCCACGCTGGCGCGGCTGCTCGGCAACGTGCTTCGCCACACCGGCCGGGCCTGCCCGCGCGCGCTCAGGCCGCTGCTGCCCCAGCCGGACGATGGCGACGAGCCGCCTGCGCCAGCCCCGCACGCGGCGCTGCCCCTGCTGGCCGCCGTGGCGCTGCTGTTCGATGACCTGGCCCTGGCGGCGGTGGCGGTGGACGACCTGCAGTTCGCCGACGACGCCAGCATCGAGATGCTGCAGTCCCTGGCCGCCGCCCACGCCGAAGCACCGTTGACGGCCTGGCTCTTCGCGCAACGCCCGGGCGAAGGCAGTGCAGCCGCCGATCGGCTGCGCCATGCGCTGGTGGGTGCCCGCCGGATGACGGTGCTGTCGCTGCGGCCCCTGGACGTGGCGCAGATGACGGAACTGGTGACTTCCCTGGGTTGGCTCGATGGCGACGGCACCTTCCGCGCCGCGGACCCGGGTGCCAGGGCCGGCACGGGCAACACGCGTCAGCCACGGGGCACCCTGCTCCCCGAGGCGTCGGCAGAACGGTTGGCCGCGCGGCTGGTGCAGCACACCGGGGGCAACCCGCTGTTCGCGCTGGAAACGTTGAAGCAGCGCGGGGTTGCCGGCGGAGCCGCGTCGCTGCCCCAGCCCGAGCCCGTGACGGCGCTGATCGAGCGCCGCCTGCAACGCCTGTCCGACAGGGCGCTGGCCCTGGCGCGGGCTGCGGCCGTTGCCGGGCCGGACTTCAGCGCCGATCTGGCCGCCAGCGTGCTGGGGCGCGCGGTGGTCGATCTCACGGATGCCTGGGCCGAACTGGAAGCGGCGCAGGTGCTGCGCGACACGGCCTTCGCACACGACCTGGTGCTCGAAGCCGTGCAGCGCGGCGTGCCTGCCGCCGTGGCGCGGCCGCTGCACGCAGCCGTGGCCCAGTGGCTGCAGGCCCGCGGCGGCGAGCCGGCCCGCGTGGCGGCACATTGGCTGCAGGCTGGGCAGCCGCGGCAGGCGGCGCCCTGGCTGCTGCGCGCGGCAGACCGTGCGCACCGGCAGCTGCGGCCGCGCGAGGAGGGCAGCTTCCTGCAGCAGTTCGTCGACTGCGTCGAGGCCGACGACCCCGATCAGGCCGTGCGTGCGCTGTTGCGGTTGGTGCCCGTGCAGACCGAAGCCCAGGGCCTGGGCGCCGGCGCCGCGCTGCTGCAGCGCGCGCTGCATCTGGCGCATGACGACAGCGACCGCATCCGGCTGCTGAACCTGATGGCCGAGACGCAGTTCAACCAGCTCATCCCCGAAGCCAGCGCGGTGTCGGCAGCGCATGCCTTCACCCTGGCCTGGTCGCGCCGCGACCGCAGCGCCGCGGCCGAGGCCGTGGTGCGCTGGCACCGTGCGCTGTGCATGTGCGGCCAGGCGGCGCGGGCGCAGGCGCTGTGGGCAGAGCACCAGCCGTGGCTGCAAGGCGTGCAGCTGCCAAGCGCAGAACTGGTGTCCGACCGCGGCTGGGTTCTGGACCGGCTGGGGCACGCGCGCGAAGCGCGCTTCTGGCACGAACGGGCCCGCGAGAGGGCGCGTGCCGAGGGCCGGCCGGTGGACGAAGCCGTGGTGCTGGGCAATCTGGCGCAGGCATTCATGTTCGCGGGCGAGCCCGCAGCCGCGGCCGCCGCCATCGAGCAGGCCGTGGCCCTGGGCGCGCGGCATGACGGCCTGCACCCGGCCAGCGACTACCTGTCGTACTACCGGGGCGTGGCGGCCACCGCGCAGGGCTGCTTCGGCCAGGCGCTGGGGCATTTCGACCGTGCGCTGGCAGAGACCACGTCGCAGTCGCCGCAGGCCAGGCTGGCGGTGCTTTGCCAGCGTGCGTTGCTGTGGGCCACGATCGGCCAGCGCAGCCGAGCGCAGGCCGACGCGGCACAGGTTCTGGCCGAAGCGGGCGGCGCGGTGTTCCTGCGCGCCCATGCGCACCACGCCATGGCGCTGGCCACGCAAGCCAGCGGGCAGCCGCTGCAGCGCGGGCTGCAGCGGGCGCTGGACGCATTGGGCGACCCGGCGCAGCTGCCGCTGGACGCACCGATTCGGCTGCGCCTGGCCCTGGCCAATGCCGCCGCAGACGCCGCCACCGCGCCTGCGGGGCTGGCCTATGCGCGGCGCGTGGTGCGGCAAGCCTGCAGCCACCGCCATGCCGGCCTGCGCTGGGCGGCGCACTGGGCGGCAGCCCAGCTGGCGGTGGCGGCAGGCCAGCCACTCGCGGCACGCCGGCATGCGGCGGCCTGTGCCGCGCGGCCGGCGGGCGCGGTGGCCCTTCTGTGCAGCGATGGCGCCTGGTGGCACGGGCTGTGGCGCGCCTGGCTGGCGCTGGGCGACCCGGCAAAGGCGGGCCAGGCACGCGAAGCCGGGCGCGCGTGGATCGCACTCACCCTGCAGCAGCATTTGCCCGAGGCCTTCCACGCCAGCTTCCGCGATGCAGTGCCCGCGCACCGCGACTTGCTCGACCCCCCATAACGTGGGACATCGCCGCCGGGTGCGGTGACGCTTCGGTGACGCTGCATCCGTACGCTGCGGTGCATCAGCAACCTTCAGGGAGTCGTGCACCATGGCCCATCTTCAGAAACGCGGCACCGTCACCGCCTGGCGCGGCGCCGGCATGGTGGCTGCAATGCTGGCCCTCTGCGCCGGCCCGGCGCAGGCCACGCAAGCCAGCTTCACGATCAACGGTACCGTCACCAGCACCACCCCGGCGCTGGGCTATATGGCCGGCAGCACCGTCAGCTTCACCTGGGTGCTGGACGACAACGCGGCGCGCCTGGCGCGGTTCTCGGGGCCGAACCCCAATTGCTGCAGCGGAACGCTGGGCTGGTTCCAGGACTTCTTCTCCACCACCCCGCATCTCTGGCGCTCGATCACCGGCAGCGGCCTGACGGGCGCGTGGCAGCCGCCGCCCGATGCCGACACCAGCGACGTCTTCCTCGGCGCCGGCACATTCCCGCAGCCTTACACGGGCGGCTTCGGCATGCA
>JAIYAG010000184.1 GCA_027489195.1 Burkholderiales bacterium
AGCGCGGCGCTGAGCGCGGCAGCGCCCGGGGCTATGCCGAAAGCACATCGCCCACGACGTCTTGCGCGGTTGCCGCGGCGCGCCGCCGCGCGTCCAATCGGACGGCACGCGCCCGCCGCATGCCCGGGGCGACGCCACGGGGCGGCGCCCGGCGCGCCTGGAGACCTTCGGATGGCACGGATCATCGGCGGCGTCGCGGTGTCACACACCCCGACGATCGGCTTCGCCTACGACACGAACAAGCAGGCCGACCCCGCGTGGGCGCCGATCTTCGAAGGGTTCGAGCCGCTGCGCGCCTGGCTGCGCGAGAAGCGGCCCGATGCGCTGGTCTACGTGTTCAACGACCACGTCACCTCGTTCTTCTTCGACCACTACTCGCCCTTCGCGCTCGGCATCGATGCGCAGTACGAGGTCGCCGACGAAGGCGGCGGCCGCCGCGACCTGCCCGCCGCGCCCGGCGATCCGGTGCTCGCGGCGCACATCGCGCAGAGCCTCGTCACCGAAGAGTTCGACCTGTCGATCTTCCAGGACAAGCCGCTCGACCACGGCTTCTTCTCGCCGATGTCGGTGCTGCTCGAGCGCGAGGACGGCCGCTGGCCGACCCGGATCGTGCCACTGCAGGTCGGCGTGCTGCAGTTCCCGATTCCCAGCGCCCGGCGCTGCTGGAAGCTCGGACAGGCGCTGCGGCGCGCGATCGAGAGCTACCCGGAGGACCTCGACGTGGCGGTGGTGTCCACCGGTGGCCTGTCGCACCAGGTCCATGGCGAGCGCGCGGGCTTCAACGACCCGGACTGGGACCGCCGTTTCCTCGAGCTGATCGAACGCGACCCCGAGCGGCTCGCCGGGATGACGCACGCGGAGTACGCGACGCTCGGCGGCCTCGAAGGCTCGGAGGTCATCATGTGGCTGATCATGCGCGGCGCGCTGTCGGCGAACGTGCGCCGTCTGCACAGCTCGTACTACCTGCCGTCGATGACCGGCATCGCGACGCTGCTGCTCGAGAACGACTCGATGGAGACGACCGATGCCGCGAACGAGCGGCATCGGCTGCTCATGGCGCGGCAGCTCGGCGGCATCGAGCGGCTCGAGGGCACCTATCCGTTCACGCTCGCCGCCAGCCGCAAGGCCTACCGGCTCAACCGCTACCTGCACCGGATGATCGAGCCCGCACACCGGCAGGCCTTCCTGCAGGACCCCGAGGCCAGCTTCGCCGAGGCGGGCCTGACCGAGGCGGAGCGCGATCTGGTGCGGCGGCGCGACTGGCGCGGCCTCATCCACTACGGCGTGATCTTCTTCATGCTGGAGAAGCTGGGCGCGGCACTCGGCACCTCCAACCTGCACCTGTACGCGGCGATGCGGGGCCAGTCGCTCGAGGACTTCATGAAGACCCGCAACACGCAGGTCGTGTATTCGGTAGCGGGCGGCGACGCGGCAAAGAACGCGGGGTGGGACGGCGCGAAGCGCTGAGCCGCCGCGCTCCGGCCGTCGGCCGCTCCTGCACGCCGGCCGATCCGCCGCTCAGCCCGCGGCCACGTGCACCCGCGGCCGCCGACCGCCGTTCCACTGCCCGCCGAGCGCACGCTCGATCTGCGAGGCGAGCTGCAGCAGCAGCCCGTCGCGGCCCTGGGCGGCCTGCGCCTGGATGCCCAGCGGCAGCCCGTTCTCCTGCGTGCCCATCGGCATCGACAGGCCCGGCAGGCCGCACAGGTTCGACAGCGGCGTGTACGCGAAGTTGCGCCAGAGGTTGGCGAACCAGTCGTGCACCGACGGGTTGTCGCTGATCGTCAGGTACTCGGTGGTGCCGATCCGCGGCGTGGGCAGCGCGGTGATCGGCGTGATGATCACATCCCAGGACTCGAAGAACGCGCCGAACGCGCGCGAAGTGGTGTTGAAGACCGCCTGCATGCGCGCCCGCTCTGCAAACGACGTGTGCCGGCCCGCTTCCCAGATCAGCACGTTGATCGGCTCGACGCGGTCCGCGGGCGGGCGCTCGAGCCCCAGCGGCGCGAGCAGGTTCGTGATGGTCTGCGCGAAGTTGCTGATGTAGCAGGTCGTCTGCGCGTCGAATGCCGCCCGGAAGTCGAGCTCGGGCAGCGCCCACTCGACGTGATGGCCGAGCCCTTCCAGGAAGCGGCCGGCGCGCTCGAGCTCGGCGACGAAATGCGGCGTCGCGCGGTACTCGCCCCATTCGTGCGACAGCGCGATGCGCAGGCGCGGCGGGTCGCGCCCGATCAGCGACAGGTACGGCTCGTCGGGCATCCAGTACGGCATGAACTCGCCCGGCGCGCCGCCGCGGCAATGGTCGACGAAGGCCGCGGTGTCGCGCACGCTGCGGCTCTGGCAGCCCTGCGTGGACACGAGACCGGTGAGGTCGGAGGCGCCCGGCGCGATCGAGAACACGCCGCGCGAGGGCTTCAGGCCGAGGTTGCCGTTGACGCCCGCGGGAATGCGGATCGAGCCGCCGCCATCGGTCGCGTGCGACAGCGGCAGCACGCCGGCGGCCACCATCGCGGCGGTGCCCGCCGACGAGCCGCAGGTGGTGAACCCGGTGTCCCACGGATTGCGGGTCACGTAGACGGCCGGATTCTCGGCCGAACTGCAGACGCCGAACTCGGGCGTGGTGCTGCGCCCGATGACGTTCAGGCCGGCGCGTCGGATCTTCCCGGCGAGGAAGCTGTCGGCCGGCGCGCGGTGGCCGCGCATCAGCAGCGAGCCCATCTCCTGCAGCCGGCCCTTCAGGGTCGGGCCGAGGTCCTTCATCAGATACGGGACGCCCGCGAACACGCCGGCGGGGTCCATGCCGTCGGCCAGCGGATCGGCGACGACGTCGTCGAAGACCTCGACGACGGCGGACAGCGCGGGGTTCGTCAGCGCGATGCCGGCGGCGGCCTGGGCCGCCAGCTCCTTCGGGGTCAGCTCGCCGCTGCGGACGCGGTCGGCGAGCGCGAGCCCGTCGTGGCGGGACCATTCGTCCCAGCTCATCGCCAGTGTCATGAGGTGTCGCTCGTCGGGCGGCGGACCGAGGCGGTCCGCCCGGGATCGGGAAGCGCCCGAGTCTAGGGTGTCGGGGCCGGGCGGCCAAACCGGCGTACCGATGCACGCAGCCCTCGAACGCCCCCGTGGCGCCCTTGGTATAGTGGTCATACCACTGTCCCAGGATCACGAAGGCACCGGCATGACGACGAAGACGACCATCGCGCTGTTC
>JAIYAG010000081.1 GCA_027489195.1 Burkholderiales bacterium
GCGTAGTCGCCGGCGCGCTGGCGCTGGCCAGCGTCGCGCTGGCGAGGCGGGGGCTGCGCGGGCGCTGACGGCCGGCGCGGCCGCAGCGGGCGCACGCCGCCTTGCGGCAGCGCGGCACGCGGCTCACCATGTCGCCATGACCGACGCCCCGCTCCGCACCCACCGATTCGACGCACTGCGGCCCGGCCCGCGGCTGATCCTGCTGGGCGGCGTGCACGGCAACGAGACCAGCGGCAGCATCGCGCTGACGCGGCTCGTCGCCGCGATCGACGCAGGCGAGATCATGCTCGAGCGCGGCACGCTGACCGTCGTGCCGGTCGCCAACCCGCTGGCTCATGCGCACCGGCGCCGCGAGGGCGACCGCAACCTGAACCGCATGCTGCGCCCGACCGCGGTGCCGCGCGACCACGAGGACCGGATCGCCAACCGGCTGTGCCCGCTGCTCGAGGCACACGACGTGCTGCTCGACCTGCACTCCTTCCACACCGCCGGCGAGCCGTTCGCGATGATCGGCCCCGAGGACAACGACGGCCCGCTCGAACCCTTCGCGCAGTCCGCCCGCGAGCAGGCGTTCGCGCTCGCGCTGGGCGCGCCGCGGCTCGTCGAGGGCTGGCTCGACACCTACGCGCGCGGCGTGCGCCGGCGGGCCGCCCGCGGCGCGCCCGGCGCGGACCCGGAGTACGGCGTCGGCACGACCGAGTACATGCGCTCGCGCGGGGGCTGCGCGGTCACCCTCGAGTGCGGGCAGCACGACGATCCGGCCGCGCCCGCCTTCGCGCTGCAGGCCGCGCTGCGCGCGCTCGCGCAGCTCGGGATGGCCGCCCCGTCGGTCGAGCCGGCGACCGCGCCCCGCGAGGTGCTGCGGCTGGTGGAGGTGTTCGACCGCGAGCATGCCGACGACCGGCTGGCACGGGCCTGGCGAAGCTTCGAGGCGGTGCGGTCCGGCGAGCCGATCGGCCTGCGGCGCGACGGCAGCCCGGTGGCCGCGCCCGCGGACGGGTTCGTGGTCTTCCCGAACCCGAACGCGATGCCCGGGGCCGAGTGGTTCTACTTCGCGGTGCCGAGCGCGCGGCGGCTCTGATCGCCCCGAGGCACGCCCCGCGACCTCTGTGCACCGTCCGGGCCCGGCAAGCCGTCCGAGTGCCCGACCCCGCGAAGCGGCGTTCCTCGGCGGATGGCGCCGGACCCCGTATGCTCCGGCCCTCACCTTTCCACGCCCGAGGCGACCGATGAAGCTCCGGATGGCCGAGAACTCGCTGTTCGCGATCCTGCTGCGCAAGCCCTGGTGGGTCAGCGCGCTGACCGCGCTCGCGCTGATCGCCTTCGCGCGCTTCGGCGTGCCCGCCGCCTACTTCGTGTTCGCGCTGCCGATCGCGCTGCCGTTCATCGTCATCGCCGGGATCACCGGCTGGCGCACGCTGCAGGCGCCGAGCGCCTCGCACGTGGCGGCGACCGAGCAGGCCGTGCGCGCGATGGGCGCGGCCGAGTTCGGCGCGGCGCTCGAGCAGGCCTGGACCCGCGAGGGCTGGCAGGTGGCCCGGGCCGAGGACGGCGGGGCCGACTTCGCGCTCACGCAGGGCTGGCGGCGCAGCGTCGCGTCGTTCCGGCGCTGGAAGGTCGCGCGCACCGGCATCGAGCCGCTGCGCGAGCTGGCCGCCGCGCGCGAGCGGGCCGAGGCGCACGACGCGCTCTACGTGGCGGTCGGCGAGGTCAGCGAGCAGGCGGTCGCGTTCGCGCGCGCCAACAAGATCCGGATCCTGCGCGCCGAAGACCTCGCCCGGCTGCTGCCGCCGCCGGGCAACGCCCTGCTCAGGCGCTTCTCCGGCTGATCACCTCGAAGCCGAGGTCGACGCCGCGCGGCGCGGCCGGGTCCGCGCCGACGTCCCCCGCGAGCCGCTCGAGCACCAGCCTCGCCGCGGTCGCGCCGATCAGCCCGCCCGGGATACGCACCGTCGTGAGCGGCGGGTTCGACGCGCGGGCGAGCTCGAAGTCGCCGAAGCCCGCGATCGCCAGGCCCTCGGGCACGGGTACACCGCGACGCTGGCACACCTGCACCGCACCGAACGCCGTCACGTCGTTGACGAAGAACGCCGCCTCCGGCGGCACCGCGCGGTCGAGCAGCGCCTCGGCCGCGCGCTCGCCGGAGGCGATCGTCACGCCGAGCTCGTCGAGCATCGCCACGTCGGGTTCGAGGCCGAGCCCGGCCATCGCGGCGCGGTAGCCGGCGAGACGCTGCGCCGCCCGCTGCTCGATGCCGGGCGGCGTGCCGACGAAGGCGATCCGGCGATAGCCGCGTGCACCGAGTGCGCAGGTCATCGCGCGCGCCGCCTCGAAGTTCGAGAAGCCGACCGCCCGGTCGATCGGGTCCTCGGTCAGGTCCCAGGTCTCGACCACCGGCAGCCGCCGCGCCCGCAGCAGCGTGCGCACGCCCGGCGCATGGTGCGTGCCGGTCAGCACGACCGCGACCGGCTGCTGCCCGAGCAGCGTGCGCAGGATCGCCTCCTCGGCCTCGATCGAGTAGCCGGACACGCCGATCAGCAGCTGCAGGCCCTGGGCGCGCAGGCCGTCGGCGAGCGCGTCAACCGTCTCGGCGAAGATCGCGCTGCGCAGGGTCGGCACGATCGCCGCGACCATCCGCGAGCGCTGCGACTTGAGGGTGCCGGCGGCGAGATTGGGCAGGTAGCCGGTCGCCTCGATCGCGGCGTGCACCCGCTCGAGCACCTCGGCCGAGACCCGCTCGGGCGTGCGCAGCGCCCGCGAGACCGTGATGGTACCGACCCCCGCCCGCGCGGCGACGTCGGCCATCCTGGGCGGAGCCCCCGGCGCGCGACGGCTCACCACATGTCAGACGCCGTGAAGAAACCGTAGCGAGCAGGCCGGAAGCGGGGTTTCGGCGCGCACCGCAGGCGTCGGATCGGGACGCGCAGTAGGTTCATTCACGGCGTCAGCCGGGCAGCTCGATCTGCAGGGTGTCGCCCTCGACGCGGACCGCGTAGGTGCGCAGCGGCTCGCAGGCGGGCGGCCCGTCGACGCGTCCGGTCGGGATGTGGAAGCGGCCGTTGTGCATCGGGCACTCGATGACGTCGTCGAGCACGAAGCCCTCGGCGAGCCGGGCCACCGCATGCGTGCAGATGCCGTCGGTCACGTAGTGACGGCCCGCGATCCGGTAGGCGCAGAACACATGGCCGTCGCGCACCACCTCGACCACGTCGTCGTCGGGCACGTCGGCCGTCGGGCACAGGGAGACCCACATCGCGGCGCCCCCTCAGCCGCCCGCGGCCTGCGGACCCGACGAGGCCTGCGGCAGCGGGTGGTACGCGGTGGCGCTCGGGTCGGTGCGCTGCGCGAGGATCGTGCGCACGATCTCGGCATGCGCGGCGAACAGCCCCGGGCTCGGCTCGGGCAGCTGGTCGCGGATCGCGGCGTTGAGCGCCGGCAGCGCATGGAAGGGCACGGACGGGTACACGTGGTGCTCGATGTGGTAGTTCATGTTCCAGTACAGCACGCGCGACAGCCATGCGTTGGTCATCGAGCGCGTGCAGATCCGGTGGTCGTTCACGTCCTGCGCCATCGCCATGTGCTGCGTCGTGATGAACGAGTACACGCCGAACGCCCCGGCGAAGCGCGGGATGAAGAAGTACAGCATCGGCACCCAGGTCTGGCCGATCGCGGCCCAGGCGAGCAGGCCGACATAGCCCGCCATCAGCAGGCGCGCCTCGCGCACCACGGTGGCCGCCTGGTTCTCCGGCAGGTAGGTGCGCTCGCGGTCGGTGATGCGCCCGCGGGCGTGCCGCACCAGGAGCTTGGCGCGCGGCCAGAACTCGAGCAGGCCGATCACGTCGCCGAACCAGGTGCGCAGGCGCACCGGGTTCGTGTAGCCCATCTGCGCGTCGACGGTCCAGTGCCAGGTGTGCGTGTGGTGGTGCGAATGCGCGAAGCGCCGATGGGTCGGCGACTCGCCCCAGACGAAGGAGCTCGCCCAGAGCACCGCCTCGTTCAGCCAGCGGGTGCGGAACGCGGTGCCGTGCGCACATTCGTGCGACGGCGCATAGGCGAACCCGAGCACGAAGCCGTAGGCGACCACCGCCGGCACGACCCAGAGCGAGCCGCGCGACAGGTGGATGGCGATGCCGCCGGCGAGCAGCAGCACGGCCCAGACGGCGAGGAAATAGAGCCCCGGCGCGTCGGAGCGCTTCATCAGGCCCTTGAGGACCGCGCGGTCGATGCGGGGCTCCCACCAGGCGCTGCGGACCGTCTGCACGGGTGCGGTGGCCGACATGCTCGTCTCCTCGTCCCCGGGGGCTCGCGCTCCGGCCGGTCCGGAGCGGCGACCCGGGGGTCAGACGTCGATGGTATCGATACCATCCGATGCGGTCAATCGGGCCGGCACGGCACCCGGAGGCTCCTGCGCCGCTCAGCCGCCGGCCAGGAAGGGCGGGACGCGCAGCCCCTCGCGCACGCGCCGGTCCATGTCGCCCTCGGCCGAGCGGATGGCCGGCAGCCGCGCCACCACCTCGGCGAGGCGCTCGCGCGGCACCACCACGACGCCGTCCTCGTCGGCCACCACCACGTCGCCGCTCGCGACCCGGACCCCGGCCAGCACGACCGGTGCGCCGACGGTGCCCGGGCCGCTGCGTGCCGGCGAGTTGGGCGTGACGCCGACGCAGAAGGCCGGCAGCCCCAC
>JAIYAG010000068.1 GCA_027489195.1 Burkholderiales bacterium
GAAGGCGGCCGGGCGCTTCTCGAGGAACGCGCCGACGCCCTCGCGCACGTCGGCCGAGCGCCCGCGCGACTGGATCGCGCGGCTGTCGGACATGTGGGCGTCCATCGGATGCGCCGCGCCGGCGTTGCGATACATCAGCTGGCGGGTCAGGGCGACGGACACCGGGGCGGTGTTGTCGGCGATCTCGCGGGCCAGGGCGTAGGCGGCGGGCAGCAGGTCTTCCGGGGCGTGCAGCGAGCGGACCAGGCCGCCGTCCTTCGCTTCCTGGGCCGGGAAGACGCGGCCGGTGTAGCACCATTCCAGCGCGGTCTGGATGCCGACCAGCCGCGGCAGGAACCAGCTCGAGGCGGCCTCGGGCGTGATGCCGCGCCGCGCGAAGACGAAGCCGAAGCGCGCGGCGCTCGACGCCATCCGGATGTCCATCGCGAGTTGCATCGTGACCCCGATGCCGACGGCTGCGCCGTTGATCGCGCCGATCACGGGCTTGAGGCTGCGGAAGATGCGCAGAGTCACCATGCCGCCGCCGTCGCGGTAGACGTCGCCCACCCGCAGGGCCTCGCGCGCCTCGTCGCGGCGCTCGGCATAGTCGAAGGTCTTGCCGCCGGCCGACAGGTCGGCGCCGGCGCAGAAGGCCTTGCCCGCGCCGGTGACGATCACCGCACGGACCGCGTCGTCGGCGTCGGTCGCGTCGAAGGCAGCGATCAGGTCGTCGCGCATGCGCGTGGTGAACGCATTCATCTTCTCGGGACGGTTCAGCGTGATGGTCGCCACGCCGTCCTCGACGGCGTAGAGCAGGGTCTCGAAGCTGCGCTCGGTCATGGGGGTCTCCGGTGGTCCACGTGGGGGCGGGCATCGATTATCGAGGCGCTCGTGCGCCGTGCGTGCCGGAATCGGGGACAATCCCCGCCGTGGCCGTGACGCCGGGCCACCCTCGGCAGGAGACTCCGATGCGTGCCGCCGCCTACGCCGGCAGCCTCTACTTCGCCCTAGTCTTCGCGCTGGCGTTCGCGCTCGGTGCGCTGCGCGTGACCACGCTCGTCCCGCTGCTCGGCGAGCTCGGTGCCGTCGCCCTGGAGGTGCCGGTGGTGCTGGCCGCATCGTGGTCGGCCTGTGCGTGGCTCACCCGCTCGCTGCGCGTGCCGCGCACCAGCGTCGCCCGGCTGGCGATGGGCGGCCTGGCGCTGCTGCTGCTCGCGGTGGCCGAGATGACCCTCGGCACGCTGCTCTTCGGGCGCGGCGCGGCCGAGCAGCTCGCCGCGCTGCGCACGCCCCCCGGGCTGCTCGGCCTGGTGGGGCAGATCGGTTTCGGGCTGGTGCCGTTCATCCAGCTGCAGTGGGTGCTGCGCCGCTGAGGTGCCGGTACCATCGGGCGCTGCACCAGGCGGGGAGACACGGGATGGACACCACCGAGCCGAGCGGATTCGAGACGCTGCGCATCGAGGCGCCCGCGCCGGGCGTCGCGCGGATCGTGCTCGACCGCCCCGAGGCGCGCAACGCGCAGAACCTGGCGATGCTCTACGAGCTGAACACGGCCTTCGACCGTGCTGTCGCCGACCCGGGCGTGCGCGCGATCGTGCTGGCGGCTTCGGGCCCGCACTTCTCGTCCGGCCATGACCTGCGCGAGCGCCTGGGCGAGACGCCGCGGCCCAGGACCGTCGGCACCTGGTCGGGGTTCGACGCGCCCGGCGCCGAGGGCCGCTTCGCGCACGAGCAGGAGGTCTACCTGCAGATGACGCGCCGCTGGCGCGAGCTGTCCAAGCCGACGATCGCCGCCGTCCACGGCCAGTGCATCGCCGGCGGGCTGATGCTCGCCTGGGCCTGCGACCTGATCGTCGCCGCCGAGGACGCGCGCTTCCGGGACCCGGTGGTCGCGATGGGCGTGCTCGGCGTCGAGTGGTTCGCACACCCCTGGGAGCTCGGCCCGCGCAAGGCCAAGGAGCTGCTGTTCCTCGCCGAGTCCTGGACCGCCGACGAGGCGCACCGGCTCGGCATGGTCAATCGCGTCGTCCCGCGCGAGCGGCTCGACGAGACGGTGCTCGAGATGGCCGTTCGGATCGCCGCGATGCCGACGCTCGCGGTACGGCTCGCCAAGGAGGCGGTCAACCGAAGCGTCGACATCATGGGCCAGTCGAACGCGATCGACGCGGCCTTCGGCCTGCACCATGTCTGCCACGCCCACAACATGCTGCGCTTCGGGCTGCCGGTCGATCCGGCGGGGCTGCCCGAGGCGCTGCGCCCGAAGCCTCCGCAGGCCTGAGCACCGGCCCGATGCCCCCGCCGCACCCGCAGGAAGGAACCCGATGAGTCTCGAACGCAGCACCGAGCAGCGCCTGCTCGCCGACGCGGCGACCCGCTGGATCGCCGACGCCGAGGACCTGCCTGCCGATGCGCGCTGGCGCGCGATCGCAGGCTTCGGCTGGCTCGCCATGCTCGTGCCCGAGGCCGACGGCGGCCTCGGCCAGGACCTCGCCGATGCCTGCGCGCTCGCCGAGGCGCTTGGCGCGGGCCCGGCCCGCGACCCGTGGCTGCCGGTCGCCGTGCAGGCCGCGGGGCTGCTCGCCGCCTGCACCGACGGCGCGCTGCGGGCGCGCTGGCTGCCGGCGCTCGCCGACGGCGCGGCGCGCGTGGTGCCCGCGACCTGCGAGCGCGGCGGCCGGGGCCGCGTACGCTCCGACGCGACCCGTGCCCGCCGCGAGGCCGATGGCTGGGTGCTCGACGGCATCGAGCGCACCGTGCCCGGCGGCGACGGCGCCGACGCCTGGCTGGTCGGCGCCTCGATCGGCGACGGCGAGCTCGCGGTGTTCGCGTTGACACCGGCCGCGCCCGGCCTCCACGCGACGCCGGTCGACACCGTCGATGGCGGACGCGCCTGCCGGCTCGACCTGCAGGGCGTGCGCGTCGGCGGCGACGCGCGGCTGGAAGGCGTCGGTGCGGCCGAGTCGGCGCGCGTGGACGACCGCGCGCTGGTCGTCGCCTGCGCCGAGTCGGTCGGCTCGATGGACACGCTGCTGCGCGAGACCGTCGCCTACCTGCGCACGCGCGTGCAGTTCGGCCGGCCGCTCGCCACGAACCAGGCGCTGCGCCACCGGGTCGCCGACCTCGCGATCGCGGTCGAGGAGGCGCGCTCCTCGGCGCTCGCCGCCGTGCTCGCGCTCGACGACGCGGCCCGCAGCGGCGACGACCGGGCCCATGCGCGGGCCGCCGCCGGCGCCCGCGCCAAGGTCGGCACGGTCGCACGCCGCGTCGCCGAGGAGGCGATCCAGCTGCACGGCGGCATGGGCGTCACCGACGAGCTGCGCATCGCGCGGCACCTCAAGCGTCAGCTCGCGCTCGACGCGATGCTCGGCGCCCCCGACTGGCACCTGCGCCGCCACGCCACGCTGCGCACCGCGACCGAGGCGACCCGATGACCCCGATCCTCGATGCCGACGACCTGGCCTTCCGCGACGAGGTCCGCGCCTTCCTGCGCGAGCGGCTCACGCCCGACCTGGTCCGCGCCACGCGGCTCAACACCTCGGTGTTCTCCGAGCACGACGTCTGCATGCGCTGGCACCGGGCGCTGCACGCGCGCGGCTGGGTCGCGCCGGCGTGGCCGGTCGAGCACGGCGGCACCGGCTGGCCGCTGGTGCGCCGCTGGATCTGGGAGACCGAGCTGTCGCGCGCCGGTGCGCCGCCCCTGTCGCCGATGGGGCTGCGGATGGCCGGGCCGGTGATCATGCGGTTCGGCACGGCCGAACAGCGCGCGCACTACCTGCCGCGGATGCTGTCGGGCGAGGACACCTGGTGCCAGGGCTACTCCGAGCCCGGCTCGGGCTCGGACCTCGCGTCGCTGTCGACGCGCGCGGTGCGCGACGGCGACCACTATGTCGTCGACGGCACCAAGATCTGGACCACGCACGCCCACCATGCGAACCGGATGTTCGCGCTGGTGCGCACCGGCGCCGACTCGGCGCGCCGCCAGGACGGCATCAGCTTCCTGCTGATCGACATGGCGAGCCCCGGCATCACCGTGCGCCCGATCCGCAGCGCCAGCGGCGACCACGAGGTCAACCAGGTGTTCTTCGACGGCGTGCGCGTGCCGGTGGCCGACCGCGTCGGCGACGAGGGGCAGGGCTGGACCGTGGCCAAGTACCTGCTCGAGTTCGAGCGGGGCGGTGCGATCGCCGCGGCGCGGCTGCGCGCGGCGCTCGAGCGACTGGTCGCACTCGCCGAACGACGCGGCCTGCTCGAGGATCCGGACCTCGCGCTCGCGATGTCGGCGGTCGAGGTCGACGTCGATGCGCTCGAGGCGACCGAGCTGCGCGTGATGGCCACGATGCAGGTCGGCCAGAACCCGGGCGGCCTGGTGTCCTCGATGCTCAAGCTGCGCTGGAGCGAGATCCAGCAGTCGATCACGCGGCTCGGCGTGCGCCTGCTCGGCGCCGACGCGCTGGCCTGGGAGACCGGGCGGCCGATGCACGACGGGGCATCGGCCGCGGGCCTCGACGACGAGGCGCGCCCGCTGGTCGCGCAGTACCTGAACGCGCGCGCCTACACGATCTTCGGCGGGTCCTCGGAGATCCAGCGGGAGATCGTGGCGCGGGAAGTGCTGGGCTGAAGCGGGGCTGAAGCGCGGCGCGCGCCTGCCTGGAGCGTGGCCGGCGGACCGACCGACCGGTGACCCGTGATGGGGGATGACCGTCATGTAGGCGGTCGCCGCCGACGGGTAGACTTCGAGGCAACCGAAGCCGAGGGTGCCGCATCATGAACCGAGCCACGCAACACGCTGTCCCGCTGCTCAGAGCCCTGCTGCTCGGCACGGCCGCGCTCGCGGCCGGATGCGGCACGTTCGGCGGCGGCCAGCCGGTCCGCGTCTACGATCGCGAGGTCTTCGACCGCCCGACCGCCTTCTCGCGCGAGTTCGTCGCCTCGCCCGCCGACACCTGCAACGCTGCGCGCCGCGCGCTGCTCAGCCAGGGCTACATCGTGCAGACCGCGCAGGACGAGCAGATGGACGCGCGCAAGCGCTTCCAGCCCGAGGCCGAGTCGCACGTGCAGATCGAGTTCCACGTCGTGTGCTCGCCGCTCGCGCGCGGCCAGCCCACCTCGGTGGCGTTCGTGAGCGCCGTCCAGGACCGCTACGCGCTGAAGAAGAACCCGATGTCGGCCAGCGTGGGTGTCAGCCCCTTCGGCTCGATCTCGCTGCCGCTGGCCTCGGCCACCGACTCGCTGGTCAAGATCGGCAGCGAGACCATCCCGCCCGGCCGCTTCTACGACCGGTTCTTCGACCTGGTCGAGCAGTTCCTCGCCGAGCAGAAGGGGCTGGACGAGTCGCCGGCTGCCGTCGGGACGTCGTCGTCCGCGCACCCGCCCGCCAAGCCCGCGGTCGAGCTCGAGCGCACCGGCGTGCTGCCCGTCACGCTGCCGGCGAACCGCTGAGCCCGGCCGGGCCCGCGAGGTCCGCGGGCTCGAGCCGCCAGGCGCGGCCGAAACCGCCGTTCAGGCTCGCGCCCGTGCACTCGATCCGGCGGAACGCGAAGTCGCCGAAGTCGACGTAGAGCGCGGCCTTCGGATGCGCCGCGAGCCAGCGCTCGCGGGCGCGCCGGCCCTCGTCGCTGTCGCGCTCGAGGCGCCGTGCCGTTCCGGCCACGGTCAGGCGCGGATGCGCGAGCGGATCGCCCGCGCCGGGCTCGCCCACCAGCAGCGAGCAGCGCGCGTCGGCATCGAGCGCCCCCGAGTGCGCCGACAGCGAGGACATCAGCAGCAGCGGCGCTCCGTCGGCATCGAGCGCGACCGCGACGCGGCTGGCCATCGGATGCCCGGTGCCCGGCTCGAGCGTGGCCAGGGCGCCGAAGCGCGCGCCGCCGAGCAGCCGCTGCGCCAGCGCGCGCGCCGTGTCGTCGGCCGGCCGGACCGGGTCGGTGCGGGGCGCGGGGTTCGGCGGCGGGGCGTCGTCGTTCATGGCACGCGTGCGGAATCGGTCCACTGTAGCCCCCGCGCGCCTGTGCTTCAATGCACGGTCCGAACCGAGAGCACCGCGATGACCGAGGCGCGCACGCCCCTGCATACCCGCACCATCCGCCTCGACGGCTACGCACGGCCCGATGGCATGCTCGACATCGAGGCCCGGCTGACCGACGTCAAGCATTACGACATGCCGCAGTGGGCCCGCGGCCCGCTGCCCGCCGGCGAGCCGATGCACCACATGGTCGTGACCATGACGGTCGACGCCGGCGGCACGATCCGCGCGTTCGAGGCCCGCACCCTGGCCTCGCCGAAGGAGGTCTGCACCGTCGGCGCCGACAACTTCTCGCGGCTGGTGGGCCTGTCGATCCGCAAGGGCTTCCTCAAGGCCGCGGCCGAGCGGATCGGCGGGGTCGAGGGCTGCACGCACATCCGGGAGATGCTGCAGCAGATGGCCACCGTGGCCTTCCAGTCGATGCGCGAGTCCCGGGTCAAGCGCTACGACGACGCACCGCGCGACAAGCCGGTCGTCGTCGACACCTGCATCGCGTGGTCGTCGAAGGGGGAGTGGGTCCGCGAACGCTTCCCGGACTTCTACACCGGAGATCCGACGGATGCACCCGGCGCGTCCGGCGTGTCATGATGCGTTCATGGTGCAGACGCTCTCTCCGCTGATCCGCGAAGCCACGGCGATCGACGCCGAGTCGATCGCCCGTGTGCGCGTCGCGAGCTGGCGGGCGTCGTACCGCGGGATCATCGACGACGCCTACCTCGACGCGCTCTCGGTCGATGCCGGCCGCGACCGCTACCTGCGCACCTTCGATCCCGCCCCCGCCGCCGGCTTCACCCGGGTGGCCGCCGACGACGACGGCCGCGTGGTCGGCTTCGCGACCGGCGGCGTCGCGCGCGGCCCGGGCGCGGCCCGCCGCCAGGGCGAGGTCTGGATGATCTACCTGATGCCCGATGCGCAGCGCCACGGCCTGGGGACGCGTCTGATGCGCTCCATGGCGCGCGGCCTGGACCGCCGCGGGCTGGGCTCGATGGTCGTCTGGGCGCTGGCCCGCAACGACCCGGCCCGTGCCTTCTACGAGCGGCTGGGCGGTCGGGTCGTGGCCGAGCGCACCTCCACGGTCGGCGCCCAGCGGCTCGACGAGGTCGCCTACGGCTGGGACGACCTGCAGGGCCTGATCGGCGGCTGAGCACTTAGGACCTGCCGGCGCGACCCCCTCCGCGCGGCCTGCCCCTACAATGCCGGGCATCTTCTCCACCTGCACGGATCGGTCATGAGCATCTCGAGAATCGGCGTCATCGGCGCCGGCACCATGGGCCACGGCATCGCGCAGGCCTGCGCCGTCTGCGGCATCGCGGTCACGATGGTCGACGTCGCGCAGCCAGCGGTCGATCGCGGCCTGAAGTCCGTCGCCGGCAGCCTCGAGCGCCTCGTCAAGAAGGACAAGCTGTCCGAGGCCGACCGCGACGCGGCACTGGCACGGATCACCGGCTCGACCTCGTACGACGACCTGAAGGACCTGCCCCTGGTCATCGAGGCCGCCACCGAGAACGAGGCGCTGAAGGTGAAGATCCTGCAGCAGCTCGACGCGCTGCTGGGGCCCGACGCGATCGTCGCGACCAACACCTCGTCGATCTCGATCACCAAGCTGGCGGCCGCCACCCAGCGTCCCGACCGCTTCATCGGGATGCACTTCTTCAATCCGGTGCCGATGATGGCGCTGGTCGAGATCATCCGCGGCCTGCAGACCAGCGACGCCACCCACGATGCGGTGCGCGATCTCGCGGTGCGTCTGGGCAAGTCGCCGATCACCGTGAAGAACGCGCCGGGCTTCGTCGTCAACCGGATCCTGGTGCCGATGATCAACGAGGCGTTCTTCGTGCTCGCCGAGGGACTGGCCTCGCCCGAGGACATCGACGCCGGCATGCGGCTCGGCACCAACCACCCGATCGGGCCGCTGGCGCTCGCCGACCTGATCGGGCTGGACGTGTGCCTCGCGGTGATGAACGTCTACGTCGACGAGTTCAACGACTCCAAGTACCGCCCGTGCCCGCTGCTCAAGGAGATGGTCGCGGCCGGCTGGCTCGGCCGCAAGACCGGGCGCGGCGTCTACACCTACTGAACCGGGAGCCCCGACCGTGCAGACTTCGAACGCCATGCCCACCGACGCCGAGCGCACCGCCTTCGTGTCGCGCCTCGAGCGCGAGGGCTTCGACGAGATCCTGACCAAGACCCTCGAGGCGAACGTCGTCATCGAGCTGCATTCGCATCCGTACGACGTGCTGGCGCTGGTGCTCGACGGCGAAGCGACGATCGACTGCGGGGGCGGCCCGCGCACCTTCCGTCCGGGCGACGTGCTGGAGGTCGCGGCCGACCAGCCGCACACCGAGCACTACGGGCCGAAGGGCTACACCTTCCTGCTGGGACGGCGGCACAAGGCGACCTGAGCCCCGCCCCATGATCACGCTGCTCGTCGTCGACGACCACGCCCTGTTCCGCGGCGGCATGCGCCTGCTGCTGGCCGATCTCGGCGTGTCCGCGCGCGTGCTGGAGGCCGACTCGGTCGAGGCCGCGGTGGCGATGGACGAGCGGCCCGACCTGGTCCTGCTCGACCTGCACCTGTGCGGCCTGAGCGGGCAGCCGGCGCTCGCGATGATCCGCGATCGGATGCCGGACGCGACCGTGGTCGCGCTGTCGGGCGAGGAGGACCCCAAGCTGATCCGCGCGACGATCGAGGACGGCGCCTCGGGCTTCATCCCGAAGACCTCCACCCCCGGGGTGATGATCGGCGCGCTGCGGCTCGTGCTGGCCGGCGGGGTCTACCTGCCGCCCCAGGTGCTGCGCGCTGACGCGGCGCCCGCGATCGCGGCGGGACGCGCGCCGGTGGCCTCGGCCGGCGTGCTGGAGTCGCTCACGCCGCGCCAGGTCGATGCGCTGATGCTCGCGATCCGCGGCAAGTCGAACAAGGCGATCGCTCGCGACCTCGGGGTGTCCGAGGGGACGGTCAAGCAGCACCTGTCGGCCGCGTTCCGCGTGCTCGGCGTCGACAACCGGACCCAGGCGGTCTTCGCGGCCGCACGGCTCGGACTGGCGGGTCCCGCGCCGCATGTCGGCTGAGGTCCGGGGCGGCGCGCCTGCGGGCGTGCGCACCGACCCGATCGGGCCCGGCGCGGCCTCCGATGACGCGCGGCAGGCCGCGCTCGCGCGGCTGGCCCGGCAGGCGCGCGACGATGTCTGGCCGGTGGCGCTCGCCGTGTTCGCCCTGTTCGGCGTGACCTTCGGGCACCTGCCCGCCGGCGTGCAGGCGGGCGCGGTCGGCGTCGCGGCGCTGGTCCTGCTGCTCCGCGGACGCGCGCTCGTTCGGCTGGCGGCCGATACGGCTCACCCAGCGTCGGCGCGGCTGCGCCGTGCGGGCGCCATCGGCATCGCGAGCGCGGCCGCGTTCGCCGCCCCCGCCGGCGCCGCCCCGTGGCTGCCCGATGCCGAGCGCGTGCTGCTCACGCTGGCGGCGCTCGCCCTGGCGGCGCTGACCTCGATCGGTGCCGGCGGCGGTCGGCCCGCGACGGCATGCGCGCTGCTGCTCGGCGCCGCGGCGCTCGGCTGGCTGCTCGTGCCCGCGGACACGCTGTCGGTCGGTGTCCGGGTCGGCATCGCCGCGCTGCTGTGCGGGCTCGTGCTGCTGCTGCGGCGGCGGGCCGGCGAGCTCGATGCCCTGATGGCCGAGGCGCACGGGCTGCGCGCGGCCCGGGACGCGCTCGGTGCGAGCCGCGACGAGGCCTTCGTCCGCGTGCGCGCGGCCGAAGGCGCCAGTGCCCGCTCGATCGCCGCGATCGGGCATCGGCTGCGCCAGCCGGTCTATGCGCTGCGGCTGTTCACCGCGTCGCTGGTCGAGCAGCCGCTCGAGCCGCGCGCGGCCGAGCTCGCGCGGCGCGTCGACGGCTCGGGGCGGGACCTGGCGCACGACCTCGAGACGCTGCTCGACCTGTCGCGGCTCGAGAGCGGCACGCTGCGCCCCGAGCGCGAGCCGGTCGAGGCCGAGAGCGTGGTGCGGCGGGTGATCGCATCGCTCGAGCCGCTCGCGGTCCTGGGCGGGCTGAGCCTCGGCCACGAGCTCGAGCCCGGCCTGCGGGCCGACACCGATCGCCGCCTGCTCGAGCGGGTGCTGCGCACGCTCGTCGCCGGCGCGATCGCGCGGACCGCGTCCGGCGGCGTGACGATCGAGGCGCGCCGCGAGGCCGGCCGGTGCGTGATCGAGGTGATCGACAGCGGCCGCGCGCTCGAGCCCGCGGCGTTCGCGCGGCTGACCGACGCACGCGTGCCTGCGGACCCCTCGGGCGACGTCGCGCCGGCGGTCGCCGCGCAGCTGGTGCAGCGGCTCGATGCGTCGCTGAGCGCGTACACGGAGCCCGATGCGGGCACGACCCTGCGGCTCGAGCTGCCGCTGGCGCCCGACGCCGCGCCGGCGGAGGCGAGCGCCGCACCCGCCGAGGGCGCGTCGGCCGGCGCGCTCGTCGGCCTGCACGTGCTGGTCGTCGACGACGAGCCGGCGGTGCGCGCCGGCACCCGCTTCGTGCTCGAGGACCGGGGCGCTCGCGTCAGCGTCGCCGCCGATCCGGCCGAGGCGATGGCGAGCGCGCTCGCCGACCGCCCGGACGCGGCCCTGGTCGACCTGCGCCTCGGGCGCGGCGACTCCGGCCTGCAGCTGGCCCTGCGGCTGCGCGAGCGCTGGCCGGGCCTGGTGCTGGTGCTGATCAGCGGCGACCGGACGCCCGAGGCGGTGCGCGCCGCCGACGCGGCGGGCCTGCCGGTGCTGGGCAAGCCGATCGAGGCCGAGCGGCTGGTGCGCGCGCTGAGGCAGGCGGGCGGGCCTAGAGCGGCACCTCGAGCGTCGTGATCGCCGCACCGCGCTCGTCGACCTGCTCGACCTCGAGCGACCACTGTCCCGCGGCATCGGACCGCACGCCCAGCTGAGTGAAGTGCCGGGGCACGGTGGCCTCGGCGCCCAGCACCCGCGCGTGGGCGACCAGCGTGGCATCGTCCGAGAACGGCAGCCGCACGCGGCCGCGGGCGAGTTCGCGCGGGCTGCCGTTGGCGAACGGCAGCGTGGTGTTCAGGCCCGAGGCGACGACGACGATCAGCCGGCCGTGCCGGCGCCCGGGATCAACGCGGTCCTCGATCTCGACCTCGACCACGCACGAGTAGTGCGGGTCGCCGCACAGCAGCACCACCGGCGCGCCCTCGCAGGCGAGCACCGCCCGCAGCAGCGCGCGGCAGCTCGCCGGGTAGCCGTGCCAGTCGTCGGCCCGCAGCGCGGTCGCCGCCGCGCCGTCGAGCTCGCCCGCGCGCGGCAGGCCGATCGGGCTGCCGCACAGCAGCAGCCGCGGCGCCGCCTCGGGGCCCGTCGGGCCGGTCCTCAGCCAGTCCGCGAGCGCCTCGTGCTGCGCCCGGCTCATGATCCGGTCGTCCTGCCAGGACCTCGCGCTGCGCCGTGTCCGTTCGGTGCGTGCATCGAGTGCGAAGCAGCGCAGCGTCGCCGCCTCGAACGGGAACCAGAAGCCGCGCGTCACGCGGTCGCCGTCGTGGGACGGGGTCTGCGGTGGCGTGCCGACACGCAGCCCGCGCCACTGGTAGGCGAGCGCCGCAGCGAAGCCTTCCCTGAAGCGCGCCGGCAGCGGTGCCGCGAGCCCGGCCGGCAGCGCCGAGGTGGACGAGGCGCCCGGCCAGTCGTCGCCGAACTCGTGGTCGTCGACGACGGTCCAGGTCGGCAGGCTCGCCAGCAGCGTCGCCATCTCGGGGCTGGGCAGCTGCTCGTCGGCGAGCGATTCGCCCGAGAACGCCTCGCGGTAGCGCTGCGAGGCGCGCTCCTCCGGGATGCCGGTGTCGAACAGGTCGGCGGTGGCGTCGACGTAGACCTGGTCCCCCAGCAGCAGCAGCCCGTCGATGGTCGGTGCGTCGTGCCTCACGCGGGCGTTCATCGCGGCGATCGGGGTGGCCGAGGCGCCGCGCTCGAAGGCGAGCCCCGGCCAGCGGCACGACCCCACCAGGAAGGTGATCCGGCGCGGCGTGCGATCGCCCGCGGCACGCAGCTCGAAGAGGTGGCGCAGCCACGGCGCGCGGCTCCAGGTGTCGGTGATGGCGACCCGCCGGGCCATGTACGCGTCGGACAGCTCGCGCAGGTCGGGCGGGGCGTCCCAGCCGTCGTCCGCCCCGGGCCCGTCCGCCCCGAGCCCGTCCGGATCCAGGTCGACGCCGGTGTCGACGTACGGATGCGGGATCTCGGGCTGCGGGCCGCCGTCGCCGAGCGGGCATTCCCAGGTCAGCCGCCGGTAGTCGCCCGGCAGCGCTTTGTCGAGCTGCTCGTGCACCCACACCGAGCCGGGCGCGGGCTGCACGCGCACGCTTCGGAACGGCCGCAGCTCGATCCACACCTCCAGCTCGAAGCGTGTCGGCTCGAGCGTGTAGCGCAGCATCGGTCCGACCCAGGGCGTGGCATCGACCTCGACCTGTGGGCTGAGCCGGACCGCGTCCTGCCGGTCTGCCGCGCCGTGCGCGGCCTCGCGTTCATCGAGCCAGCGCTGCGGGTCGTCGACGAACGCGCACAGCGTCGCCTGCAGGCCGGCACCGGGCGTGCGTTCGGCGCGCGCTGCGGGCGCCGGCGTGCCGTTGTGCCGCCCGAACAGGAAGTCCATGTGGCCGATGCCCTCGGGCAGGTACATCCCGCAGCGCCCGATCGTGGGCACCGTGCGCCGCAGCATCGACATCGCCAGAAAGGTGCGGGCCGCGCTCGCCGGATCGAAGACGCCGTTGGCCCGCCCGGTGGCGAACAGCGTCGGGAAGGTCCAGTGCTCGCCGAGCGCCTTCTGCGTCAGGTAGGCGTTTCGGCCGTGCGAATCGGTGAGCCGCTGGCGCCGCAGGATGTAGAACAGGTGCTTGAAGACCGACAGGTGGGCCGGCCCGACCAGCTCGTGCAGCCGCGAATGGGTCCTGGGGTCGAGGTTGTCATGGTCCCACTCGCGTCCGTAGAAGAGCGTCATCCGGTTGCAGATCAGGTCGCCGTAGCGTTCGTGATCCGTCGGGTCCGCGCCGCGCCCCTTCGCGTCCTCGAGGTGGATCGTGTTGGCCGTGCCCTCCCACGGGATCGAGGCCGCCAGACGGTCGATCACCTGGTCCATTCCGGCGGCCGGCGAACCGGGCAGCGGATCGAGCACCTGGTCCCCGACCACGTCGCGGTAGAACGCCGCGAGCGATGCCGACACGCGGTTCCAGCGCGAGGGCACCGTCCACGGATGCACGGCGTGCATCACCAGTCCCGAGATCCGCGAGCGACCGTTGCGCGTGAGGCGGCCCGACAGCACCGCGATCGACAGCGCCGCCGCGCCGACGCAGTGGGCGAACACCCGGATCCCGTCGGCGGCGGGCGTGCCCTGCGCGTGCAGCACCGCCTCGATCCTGTCGAACGCGCCGGGGAGGTCGCAGGCGGCCACGTCGTCGATCGTCGACGCCTGGCGCGGCGTGTCGCCCATCAGGTTCGAGAGCCGGTGGTCGAGCACCCACACGTCCCAGCCGGCGTCGACGAAGCACGCGGCCATCGGGCAGTCGACGCTCGACGTGGTGTAGACCTCGCCGCCGTGTGCCAGCCCGTGGATGAACAGCATCGGCCCGCGCGCCGTGCGTCGCTCGGTCTCGGGGGCGCGGTAGCGCGACAGCCGCAGCGTGATGCGCTCGGCCGAGTGCTCGGTGCGCGGGACGCTGAAGGCGAACGGTTCCGGATCGACGCGCGTGCCGTCGGCCAGCGTCAGCGCCGACAGCGGCGCGTACGCCAACGGGCGCAGGTTCGGCGCGTCCCGGTCGGGGCCGCGGAAGCTCCAGTAGTGGGTCTGCGCCAGCGCCCGCAGCCACAGCGCACCGACCGCCGAGAACGCGGCCACCGCATGCGGCGTGTCGGGCGCGCCGCGCAGCTGGTACGGACCGCGGGCCAGCAGGTCGAGCACGTCGACCCGCATGGCCCACGGCGCGCCGCGGCGTCCGTCCCGGGTCGGTTGCAGGTCCAGGCGCAGCAGTGCGTCCCAGATGTTGCGGTCGCCGCCGGTGTAGGCCAGCCGCTTGCCGCCCTGCAGCACGAGCGGCGAGCCGCCGGGGACCGGCAGCGTCACCGTGTAGTCGAGCGTCCGGTGGGTGGTGTGCATGCGCAGCGCGCGCGCGAAGAGGCGCAGGCTGTCCCATGCGGCGCGCAGGCCGTGCGCCTGCAGCGTGCGCGTCAGCTCGGCCATGAAGCGGCCGCCGGGACGCCGCGTCCGGAACGCGCGCAGCGAGCCGATCAGGCGTCCGACGAGCGTGAACGGGTTGCCCGGCGGATCGGCGCGCAGCAGGTGCAGCGTGCAGGTCCCGCGCAGGACGGTCCGCTCGGTGCCGCCCGGCGCCGCGCCGCGCGCGTCGACCACCGACAGCGTCGCCGCGCCCGTCCAGGCGAGGCCCGGATCGGCCACCCAGCGCCAGGGATCGATGTCCGCGTCGATGCGCAGCGCGAGCCGGGCCTGACCGGCCTGCAGCGCGGCCACCGTGCCGCCCGGCAGCGGCGGCTGCACGGCGTCGAACAGGGGCGCCAGCGCGCCGAGCGGCAGCCGCTCGCCCGGCTCGGTGAGCAGGGCCTCGGTGAACCCCAGCCGGGTGCCGGGGGGCGGGGCGGCGGGCGTCGCGACGGCGGGTGCCTCGGCGAGCGGTGCCCCGCCGACGCCGTCGGCGGTCCCGGCCGCCCGGTCCTGCGGCCTGTCCGTGCGGGGCCGTACGCGGACCGCCCACGGTCCGGCCGCAGGCGGCGCGACGAGCCGGCGATCGGCCTCGGCATCGAGTGCGCGGGCGATCCGGCGGGCCGCGCGGATCGAGACCGCCGCGATCGTCGCCATCGGATTGACGCCGAGGGCGCTCGGCAGGATCGCGCCATCGAGCACGTGCAGCCCGTCGTGCACCGCGCTCGGGTCCGACGAAGTGGGGTCGAATACGCGGCCGATGTCGTCGACCGTTCCGGCCTCGCGGTGCTCGCCCATCACGCAGCCGCCGATCGGGTGCACGGTCACCAGCCTGCGGTCGGTCGTGCCGAAGATCGACTCGGCCGATGCGGGCAGCATCCGCCAGGCCGGGTTCGGCATGTGGAAGCCGCCGTCGAAGCCGCCCTCGCGTCCGGCGTGCTCGAGGGCGGCCTCGATGCCGGCGATGGTCGGGTCCGCGGGCGCGTAGTCGAGGCTGAAGCGCAGCCGCGGGCGGCGGGCGCCCGCGGGCGCCTCGAACGTGATCGAGCCGGTGGCGCCGTCGCGGCCCATCGCGAGCAGCACCTGGCTGCGATCCGGCAGGTCGTCGCGCACCGCGGCCGGGTCGCCTCCGTCCGCCCAGGCCCGCTGCGAGGGCGCCCGCGCGTTGGTCATCGACTGCACCGTGCCGGCCGCCGACAGCAGCGTGCCGATCAGTGGCGCCATCCCCGCGGGCACGGCGCCCTCCTGGAGCACCGCGTCGCGTGGCAGCGCGCCGGGCGTGGTGCCCGCGCCGTGCGTGGCGATCACGCCGACGATGGTCGGCCCCACCGGCGGCCGTCCTTGCGCCGCATCGTCCGGCCGGGCGACCGCGTGCACCGGCGTGCGCTGGCCCCAGCCGAAGGACAGCAGGTCGCCGTTGCCGGAGAACCGGCGGCCCAGCGTGCGCGGCATGGGCAGCGTGTCGGAGGCCGATCGCATCAGCAGCTCGGCCGACCCGAGCGCGCCCGCCGCGATCACCACCACGTTGGCGAGGACCTCGAAGCTGTCGGCCCGCTCGTGGCCCGCACCGAGCGTGGCGATGCGCTCGAAGCGCACCGCCCAGCGGGCCGGCGCGCCGCTGCCGGGCACGCGGGCGCCGGGCGCTGCCCGCGACACGTGCACGGCCTGCGCGCCGGTCCAGAAGCGTGCGCCGCGCTCGGCCGCGAGCGGAATGGCGCTCTCGTGCAGCGTGTTCTTCGAGCCGTGGTTGCAGCCGGTCACGCAGTTGCCGCAGGCGATGCATGCCCGGCGCTCGACGCCGACCGCGCTGGTGCCGTCTCGTTCGGCCACCGC
>JAIYAG010000460.1 GCA_027489195.1 Burkholderiales bacterium
CGGCCTCGCCCAGGCGCTCGAGGTCGCGCGGCCCGACCGGGCGCTCGAACTCGGCGAGCAGCGCGCCGTGGGCCGTGCCACCGTGGGCCAGCGGCACCGTGGCGATCGACTTCGCGCCGCCGGCGCGCAGCTGCAGCGCATGGGCGCGCAGCACGCCGCGCTGACCGGGGCCGGGCGGACAGGCCAGCGCGCGCGCCTGGTCGATCGCCTCGTCCATGGCGGCGACTAGCAGGCGCCGCGCCTCGCCGTCCCACTCGGGCTCGCCGGCGCCGGACAGCGCGACGGCGCGCGTCGGCGGGTGCCCGCGGGTGCGCCAGCCGAGGACCACGCGGGCCGCTCCGACGGTGGCGGCGATCCGCGTGCACAGGGCCGCGGCGGCGGTCTCGAAGTCCTCGGCGTCGCCGAGCGCGCGCGCGAGCTCGAGCAGCGGATCGCCGGTCGGGGCGACGGCGGGCGCTGGGGCGGGCGAGGGTCTCGGCCGGGGCGGGGGCGGCGTGGAAGTCGGCGGCTGCGTCGAGGTCGGCGGCTGCGCCGAGGTCGACGGCAGCGCCGGGGTCGACGGCAGCGCCGGGGTCGGCCGCAGCTCGCGCTGGGCGCGCGCTGTCCCGCCGCCGGCGGACGGCGGCGCGGGCGCCGGATCGGGCCGGCGGGCGGGCGGAGCATCGAGCGAGGTCGTCAAGCGGAGCGGGGTCGCGTCGGCGCAGGGCGGGATCACCCCAACCTGCACAGTGTGCGGATGCTCGCGGGCGCGAGGAACGGCGCGGACGGGCGCGACCGACGGACGGCCCGGTCGCGCGATCCGGCGGGGCGCGCCGCGTGGCGCCCCGACGACCCTTAGGTGCCTCGTGGCGCCCCGGCCACCCTAGGCGCCTCGTGGCGCCCCGACCCGCCTCACGTGCCCCCCGCCGCGCGCTCGAGCTCGCGCACCATCCGCGCGACCCGGTCAGAAAGCTTCTCGGTGCTCACCTGTTCGCGCAGGCGCTCGATCAGCAGCGGGAACGCGAACGGCCCGGGCCGCTCCAGCGTCACCTCGACCAGCCTGCGCCCGCGCAGCCGCGCCAGCGTCGCGCGCAGCCGCCCGAGGTCGAGCTCCTGCTCGAGCACCTCGCGCTGCGCCTGGGTCAGCAGCAGGTTGTCGGCATCGTGCTGGCGGAACACCTCGTAGAACAGCCCCGACGACGCCTGCAGCTGGCGCGAGGACTTCGGCGCCCCGGGGAAGCCCTGGAACACCAGCCCCGAGATCCGCGCGATCTCGCGGAAGCGCCGCAGCGCGAGCTCGCCCGAGTTCAGGCTCGCCAGCACGTCCTCGGCGAGCGCGCCGTCGGCCAGCAGCGTGCCGTCGGCGAGCCCCGACCAGTCGACCGGCTCGGGCGCGAGCAGCTCCAGGCCGTAGTCGTTCACCGCCACCGAGAAGGTCGCCGGCACCTGCCGCGACACCCGCCACGCGAGCAGCGACGCGAGACCCAGGTGCACGTGCCGCCCGGCGAACGGATAGAGGAACAGGTGATGGCCTTCGCGCGACTGCAGCCGCTCGGCGAGCAGCGTGTCCGGGTCGGGCAGCCGAGACCACTCGGCCTGCAGCCGCAGCAGCGGCTCGGCCATCTTCATCTCGGGGCCTTCGAAGATGCCGCGGCCGGCCTGCGCGAGCCGCGCCAGCACGGCGTCGGCCATCTCGGAGGACAGCGGCATCTTGCCGCCGTTCCAGCGCGGCACCGCGGCGCGACGGCCGGTCGCGCGCTTCACGTACGCGGTCATCTCGTGGACGCGCACCAGCTCGAGCAGCCGGCCGGCGAACAGGAAGCAGTCGCCCCGCTTCAGGCGCGACACGAAACCCTCCTCCACCGTGCCGATCGTGCCGCCGGTCTGGTACTTCACCGACATCGTGGCGTCGGAGACGATCGTGCCGATCGACATCCGGTGGCGCCGCGCCACCGTGCGGTCCGGCACGCGGAACACGCCCTGCTCGTCGGCCACGACGCGCCGGTATTCGGGATAGGCGAGCAGCGACTGCCCGCCCCGCACGACGAAGTCCAGCGCCCACTGCCACTCGTGGTCGGCGAGGGCCGCGTACGCATGGCAGCCGCGCACCTCGGCGAGCAGTTCGTCGGCCACGAAGCCGGTGCCCGCGGCGATGGTCACCAGGTGCTGCACCAGCACGTCGAGCGGCTTGGCCGGCGAGTCGCGCGGCTCGATCGCACGGACGGCGACCGCATCGCGCGCGGCCGCGCCCTCGAGCAGCTCGAGCGCGTGCGTCGGCACCAGCGTCACCCGCGACGGGCGGCCCGGCGAATGCCCCGAGCGGCCGGCCCGCTGCATCAGCCGCGCCACGCCCTTGGGGCTGCCGATCTGCAGCACGCGCTCGACCGGCGAGAAGTCCACGCCGAGGTCCAGGCTCGAGGTGCAGACCACCGCCTTCAGCCGCCCGTCCTTCAGGCCGGCCTCGACCCAGTCGCGCACGGCCTTGTCCAGCGAGCCGTGGTGCAGCGCGATCAGCCCGGCCCAGTCGGGCCGCGCCTCGAGCAGCGCCTGGTACCAGAGCTCGGCCTGCGAGCGCGTGTTGGTGAAGACCAGCGTGCTGGCGCTCGCGTCGATCTCGGCCACCACCGGCGCGAGCATCCGCGTGCCGAGGTGACCGCCCCAGGGAAAGCGTTCGGTGGAGTCGGGCAGCAGCGTGTCGACCGCCAGCGTCTTGGGCAGCACGCCCTGCACGAGCCGGCCGCCCGGGCGCGCGAGCAGCACGTCCATCGCGTGGCCGAGGTTGCCGAGCGTCGCCGACAGGCCCCAGACGACGAGCGCCGGATTGAGCCTGCGCAGCCGCGCGAGCGCGAGCTGCACCTGCACGCCGCGCTTGGAGCCGACCAGCTCGTGCCATTCGTCGACGACCGCCATCGCGACACGGCCCAGCC
>JAIYAG010000544.1 GCA_027489195.1 Burkholderiales bacterium
CCCCGTTGGCCGCGATCGGGCGACCGTCGTCGTCGCGCAGCTCGACCCGGTAGCCGTCGACCGGCTTGCCGGTCGTGCCGTAGCGGACGTCGCCGGGCCGGTTCGACAGGAAGACGTGCAGCATCTCGGTCGAGCCGATGCCGTCGATGATCTCGACGCCGAAGTGCGCACCGAAGCGCTCGCCGATCTCGCGCGGCAGCGCCTCGCCGGCCGACGAGCACAGGCGCAGCGCCACCTCGCCGCGGGCCGGCAGCGCGGGCGACGCGAGCATGCCCGCATAGCCGGTCGGCGCGCCGAAGAACACGGTGGGGCGGTGCGCACCGGTCCAGCGCCGGAAGACCGCATCGGGCGTCGGGCGCTCGGCCATCAGCACGGTGGTGGCACCGACCGACAGCGGGAAGGTCAGCGCGTTGCCCAGGCCGTAGGCGAAGAACAGCTTCGCCGCCGAGAAGCAGACGTCGTCCTCGGTCAGCCCGAGCACCGGGCCGCCGTAGAGCGCCGCGGTCCAGTACAGGTTCGCGTGCGTGTGGACCGTACCCTTCGGGCGGCCGGTCGAACCCGACGAGTAGAGCCAGAACGCGATGTCGTCGCCGCCGGTGTCGGCGGGCGCGGCGCTCGGCTGGCGCGGCAGCCAGGTCTCGAGGTCGTCGGCCGGCACGGACGTGTCGGCGGGCAGGGGGGCGCCGCGGGTCGACACCAGCAGGTGCGCCACCTCGGGCGTGGCCTGCGCCATCGCCCGGCCGAGGATCGGCACCAGCGCCGCGGAGACGATCGCGGCGCGCGCGCGGCAGTGGCCGAGCATGTAGGCGTAGTCCTCGACGGTCAGCAGCGTGTTGACCGCCACCGGCACCACGCCCGCCCGCAGGCAGCCGAGGAAGGCGACCGGCCAGTCGATGGTGTCCTGCATCAGCAGCAGCACGCGCTCCTCGCGGCGCAGGCCGAGCCCGGCCAGTCCGCCGGCGAAGCGGGCCACCCGCGCGTCGAGCTCGCCGTAGCCGATCGCACCGGTGTCGTCGACATAGGCGGTGCGGGCCGCGCGCGGCGCATTCAGCGCCGACAGGTGGGCGGCGAAGTTGAACCGGACGGGCGGCGCGGCGATCGTCATGCGGGAGTCTCCTCGGGCCGCGCGGCGACCCGGCGGCGGCTGCGGTCGCCGTAGACGGCAATCCGCTTCATGAATTGAAGTTACAATGCACGACGGGCGGTGTCAAGCACTATAGTGCATGTCATCAGGGGCCCGGCGGCGCAGGAGGCGACATGAGCGAGCAGGGCGAGGCGCGGGGCCCCGACGGATCGGGCGAGGCGGCGGTGGACGATCCGGCGCTCGTCCGGGCCGCGCACGGCGCGGACCCGTCGGGCTCGGCGGTGGCTGCGGACATCCCGCCGGCGGTCCGCGGCGAGCCGGCCCGCGACCCGTTCCTGGTCGCGCTGGGCGAGCGCGCCCGCTCGCTGCGCGCGCGCCGCGGCATGACGCGCCGCGCGCTGTCGGTGGCCTCGGAGGTGTCGGAGCGGCACCTCGCGAACCTCGAGCTCGGCGTCGGCAACGCGTCGATCCTGGTGCTGCGCCAGATCGCGCAGGCGCTCGGTGCGCCGCTGGCCGAGCTGATCGGCGACGAGACCACCGCCGGGCCCGAGTGGCTGCTGATCCGCGACCTGCTCGCCGGACGCGGCGAGGACGAGCTCCGGCGTGCCCGACTCGCGCTCGGCGAGCTGTTCGGCGAGACGGCCCGCGCCGACGCGCGGGCCGGCCGGATCGCGCTGATCGGGCTGCGCGGCGCGGGCAAGTCCACGCTCGGCAAGATGCTCGCCGACGCGCTGGATCTGCCCTTCGTCGAGCTCAACCGCGAGCTCGAGCGGGTCGCCGGCTGCAGCCTCGACGAGATCCACGGCCTGCTCGGTCCCGCGGCCTACCGCCGCTACGAGCGGCGCGCGCTCGAGGAGACGATCCAGCTCTATCCGGACGCGGTGATCGCGACCCCCGGCGGCATCGTCTCCGACCCGGCGACCTTCAACCTGCTGCTCGCACACTGCACGACGGTCTGGCTCAAGGCCGCGCCCGAGGAGCACATGCAGCGGGTCGTCGCCCAGGGCGACCTGCGCCCGATGGCAGGCAACCAGGAGGCCATGGACGACCTCAAGCGCATCCTGGCCGGTCGCGCCGCCTTCTACGGGCGGGCCGACCGGCAGGTCGACACCGGCGGGCGCACCCTCGGGCAGGCCTTCGACGCCCTGCGCGAGGCGGTTCGCGAGGCGACCGGGCGCTGAAGCAGAACAGGCATTAAAGTGCTTACGACTCGCTTGACACCCGGAACGAGTGCAGTATGATGCACATCAACGCGCCACCGACGGCGATGCGGCAGCTCGCCGCACCCCGGCCGGCCGGCACCACCGGAGACCCCCGATGAACGCACCGTTCGCTCCCGAGCTCGCCCGCGTCGAATACCAGACCGAGCCCTCGCGCTACCACCACTGGACGCTGTCGGTCGACGGCGAGGTCGCCACGCTGGCGATGAGCGTCGACGAGGACGCGGGCCTGCGTCCCGGCTACAAGCTGAAGCTCAACAGCTACGACCTGGGGGTCGACATCGAGCTGCACGACGCGCTGAACCGCGTGCGCTTCGAGCATCCCTCGGTGCGCACCGTGGTGGTCACCAGCCTGCGCGAGCGGATCTTCTGCTCGGGCGCGAACATCTTCATGCTCGGCGTCTCGCCGCACGGCTGGAAGGTGAACTTCTGCAAGTTCACCAACGAGACCCGCAACGGCATCGAGGACAGCAGCCGCCACTCGGGCCTGAAGTTCCTCGCCGCGGTCAACGGCGCCTGTGCCGGTGGCGGCTACGAGCTCGCGCTCGCCTGCGACGAGATCCTGCTGGTCGACGACCGCAGCTCCTCGGTGTCGCTGCCCGAGGTGCCGCTGCTCGGCGTGCTGCCCGGCACCGGTGGCCTCACGCGCCTGACCGACAAGCGCCACGTCCGTCACGACCTGGCCGACATCTTCTGCACCACCACCGAGGGCGTGCGCGGCAAGAAGGCGCAGGACTGGCGGCTGGTCGATGCGATCGCCAAGCCCGCGGTCTTCGCGCAGGCGGTGCGCGATCGCGCCGCGGCACTGGCCGCGAAGAGCGACCGTCCGGCCGGCGCCGCGGGCGTCGCGCTGACCCCGCTCGAGCGCACGATCGAGGCCGACGCGCTGCGCTATCCGAACGTGGTCGTCACCATCGATCGCGCGGCGCGCACCGCGACCTTCACCCTCAAGGCGCCCGCCGCCGCGCTGCCCACCACCGTCGACGCGATCGTCGCGGCCGGCGCCGCGTGGTGGCCGCTCGCGATGGCCCGCGAACTCGACGATGCCATCCTGTCGATGCGCACCAACGAGCTCGAGATCGGCACCTGGCTGCTGAAGACCGAGGGCGACGCGCAGGCGGTGCTCGCCGCCGACGCCACGCTGCTCGCGCATCGGGACCACTGGTTCGTGCGCGAGACCATCGGCCTGCTGCGCCGCACGCTGTCGCGCCTGGACGTCTCCTCGCGCACGCTCTTCGCGCTGATCGAGCCGGGCTCGTGCTTCGCCGGCACCTTCCTCGAGCTGGCGCTCGCCGCCGACCGCAGCTACATGCTGGCGCTGCCCGACGAGCCGGAGCGCGCACCGCGCCTGGTCGCCACCGACGTGAACTTCGGGCTGTACCCGATGGCCACCGACCAGTCTCGGATCGCCCGCCGCTTCTACGAGGAAGCGCCGGCGCTGGATGCGGTCCGCGCCCGCGCGGGCGAGGCGCTCGACGCCGACGCCGCGCTCGCGCTCGGCCTGGTGACCTCCGCCCCCGACGACATCGACTGGGCCGACGAGGTCCGCATCGCGATCGAGGAGCGCGCGGCGATGTCGCCGGACGCGCTGACCGGTCTCGAGGCGAACCTGCGCTTCAACGGCCCGGAGACCATGGCGACGCGGATCTTCGGCCGGCTCACCGCCTGGCAGAACTGGATCTTCCAGCGCCCGAACGCGGTCGGCGACAAGGGCGCCCTGAAACTGTACGGCAAGGGCGAAAAACCCCAGTTCGACCGCAACCGCGTCTGACTTTCCGCGTCATACCCGTTTCCAGACACGTCCCACCCGAATCCCCAGGAGCATCGCGATGGCAGGCATCGACTACGCCGAGAAGATCCCGAACAACGTCAACCTGTCCGAGGACAAGACGCTGCAGCGCGCGCTCGAGCACTGGCAGCCGAACTACATCGACTGGTGGAAGGACATGGGCCCCGACGGCTCGCAGGACTTCGACGTCTACCTGCGCACCGCGATCTCGGTCGATCCGCAGGGCTGGGCGCAGTTCGGCCACGTGAAGATGCCCGATTACCGCTGGGGCATCTTCCTGAATCCGCGCGAGGCCGACCGCAAGGTCGGTTTCGGCGAGCACAAGGGCGA
>JAIYAG010000519.1 GCA_027489195.1 Burkholderiales bacterium
GGCGCGCCAAGCCGGTCGGCGAGCGGCTCGCGCATGCGCTGGTGCAGGGCGTGACCACCTTCGTCGTCGAGGACACCGAGGCCGCGCGCCAGGAGGTGCTCGCGCGCGGCGGCCGCCCGATCGAGGTGATCGAGGGGCCGCTGATGGACGGCATGAACATCGTCGGCGACCTGTTCGGCGCGGGCAAGATGTTCCTGCCGCAGGTGGTGAAGTCGGCGCGCGTGATGAAGCAGGCGGTCGCGCACCTGGTGCCGTTCATCGAGGCCGAGAAGGCCGCCGCGGGCGACACCCGCGCGCGCGGCAAGATCGTCATCGCGACGGTCAAGGGCGACGTGCACGACATCGGCAAGAACATCGTCACCGTCGTGCTCCAGTGCAACAACTTCGAAGTCGTCAACATGGGCGTGATGGTCCCGTGCAACGAGATCCTGGCGCGCGCCAAGGTCGAGGGCGCGGACATCGTCGGCCTGTCGGGGCTGATCACGCCCTCGCTCGAGGAGATGGCCTTCGTCGCGGCCGAGATGGAGCGCGACGAGTGGTTCCGCGTGCGCAAGATCCCGCTGCTGATCGGCGGCGCGACCACCTCGCGCGTGCATACCGCGGTCAAGATCTCGCCGCACTACTCGGGGCCGGTGATCCACGTCGCCGACGCGTCGCGCTCGGTGCCGGTCGCGACGAGCCTGATGTCCGACGACACCCGCATCGCCTACCTCGAGCAGCTGCGCAGCGACTACGACCGGGTGCGCGCCAACCACGCGTCCAAGAAGGGTCCGCAGCTCGTCGCGCTCGACGAGGCGCGCGCCAACAAGCCGCAGCTCGCCTGGGCGATGCGCGCGGACGACCACCCCGGCACCGCGCCCCACCCGATCGCGCACTACCACCCGCCCAAGCCCAAGTTCGTCGGGCGCCGCGTGTTCCGCAACTTCGACCTCGCCGAGATCGCGAAGTACATCGACTGGCAGCCGTTCTTCCAGACCTGGGACCTGCACGGCGCGTACCCCGCGATCCTCAACGACGCGGTGGTCGGCGAGTCGGCGCGGCGCGTGTTCTCCGACGGCCAGTCGATGCTGAAGCGGGTGATCGACGGCCGCTGGATCACCGCCAACGCGGTGGTCGCGTTCCTGCCGGCGAACACCGTGCACGACGACGACATCGAGGTCTACACCGACGCGAGCCGCAGCGAGGTGGCCTTCACCTGGCGCAACCTGCGTCAGCAGATCGCCAAGCGCGAAGGCGTGGACAACAAGTGCCTGGCCGACTACGTCGCGCCGAAGGTCCTCGACGGCCTGCCCTCGGGCATCGAGGACTGGGTGGGGATGTTCGCGGTCACCGCGGGCATCGGCGTCGAGAAGAAGGAGGCGGAGTTCGCCGCGCTGCTCGACGACTACTCGTCGATCATGCTCAAGGCGATCGCCGATCGCCTGGCCGAGGCCTTCGCCGAGTGTTTGCACGAGCGCGTGCGCAAGGATCTCTGGGGCTACGCCGCCGACGAGCGCCTGAGCGCCGAGCAGCTGGTGGCCGAGGCCTATCGCGGCATCCGCCCGGCGCCCGGCTACCCGGCCTGCCCCGAGCACACCGTCAAGCGGGCGATGTTCGACGTGCTGCGCGCCGACGAGATCGGCATGGCGCTGACCGAGTCGCTGGCGATGTCGCCGGCCTCGAGCGTCTCGGGCTTCTACCTGTCGCACCCGCAGGCGCAGTACTTCAACGTCGGGCGCATCGGCGACGACCAGCTGCGCGACATCGCGCAGCGCTCGGGCCGCGACGAGGCCGAGCTGCGCCGGGCGCTCGCCTCGAGCCTGGAATGAGCGGGCCCGGGGTGCAGGCGGCCGGACCGGCAGGCGCCGCAGGGCAGGGCGCCGTGCCCGAGGGCTTCGTGCCCCTCGTGCTCGGCGACAACCCCTTCGTCGATTCGATCGGCCCGCTCTACGGCCACGCCGGCGAGGGGGCGGACGGGCGGCTGGTGATGGGCCTGCGCGTCGAGCGCCGGCACTGCAGCCCCTCGGGCTTCTGCCACGGCGGCATGCTGATGTCGCTGGCCGACATGCTGGTGGTGGTCGGCGCCAACCTGCAGACCGGCCAGGACCGCTTCATGAGCACGGTCAGCCTGTCGGCCGACTTCCTCGCGCCGGTGGCGCAGGGCGCCTGGATCGAGGGGCGGCTGGACGTGCTGCGCGCCACGCGCAACCTGGTGTTCTGCCAGGGCCTCTTCCGGGTCGACGGCGTGCCGGTGCTGCGCGTCGACGGCATCGCCAAGCCGATCGGCGATGCCTCGCCGGCCCACTCGGCGAAGCGCTACTTCGGCTAGCTAGACGCCCCAGGTGACCGGCTGCTTCGCCGCGTGAGCGGTGCGCAGCATGTCGATCAGCGGCCAGGCGCGCTGCGCGAGCGAAACCGAGCGCATCGCCTCGCGCGTGCGTTCGTCGGCCTCGGCCTCGGTCTGGCTCGACTCCGCGCGCTCGCGCTCGACCGCGGCCTGCAGCGCCGCGATCGCCTCGGGCATCTGCTCGACGGTGAAGATGCCCTTGGCGGACGGCTCGCGACCGACGATCCCGAGCAGGCGTTCGGCGACCGGACCGGTCATCACCACGTTGCCGGTGGCCTTGGACTTGAACTCGTACAGCATCTCGCGCTCCCCGAGCCGGCCGGTCCGCGCGGCATCGAGCGGACCCCGTCCGGCGGCATTGTTACCATTATGCCGATGGAACCAACGAGGGGACCCGCGCGCGCCTCGCGCCGCGCGGCATTGGGCGTGCTGGCGGCACCGCCGCTGGCGTGGCTGGCGGGCTGCTCGCCCGAGCTCGACTGGCGCGAGATCCGCGCTGAGGACGCGGGCGTCCTGGTGATGCTGCCGGCCAAGCCGGCCCGGATGGTCCGGCCGATCAACCTCGAGGGCCTGCCGCTCGAGATGACCATGGTCGGCGCGCAGGTCCGCGAGATCGCCTACACCGTCGGCACCGTCGTGCTGCCGGAGGACTCCGACGCGATGCGGGCGCGTGCGCTCGCATCGATGCGCGCCGCGATGGTCCGCAACATCGGCGGCACGGTCGGCGCCGAGCGCGCCGTGCAGGTCCTGCGGGTCGACATGGGCGGCCAGCGCACGGGTGTCGCAGCCGCGGTCGAGATCGAGGCGGGCGGGCGGATGCGCGATCGCGAGGCGACGCTGATCGCGCGCTTCGTCGCGGTCGGCACGCAGGCCTGGCAGGCGGTGGTGCTCGGTGCGCGCCCCGACCGCGAGGCCGCGGCGCTCTTCCTCGAGTCGCTGAAGCTGATGCGATGAGCGCCCGCGCGGCGCCGCGCGAGGCCCGGGGGGCGCTCGCCCTGCGGATCTTCGGCTGCTTCGCGGCCGGCTACTTCATGTCCTACGGGCTGCGCTCGGTCAACGCGGTGCTCGCGCCCGAGCTCAGCGCCGAGCTGGGGCTCAGCCACGCGCAGCTCGGCGCGATGACGGCCGCCTACTTCCTCGCGTTCGCCGCGATGCAGGTGCCGCTCGGTGTCTGGCTCGACCGCTTCGGGCCGCGCCGCGTCGACGCCGCGCTGCTCGGCGTGGCGGCCGCGGGCTGCGTCGTGTTCGCGCTCGCCACGTCCCCGGCGATGCTGTGGGTCGGGCGTGCGCTGATCGGTGCCGGCGTCGCGGGCGCGCTGATGGCCTCGCTGACCGCGTACCGTCAGTGGTTCCCGGCGGGCCGCCAGACGCAGCTCGCGGCCTGGATGCTGATGGCCGGCACGGTCGGCGTGCTGGTCACCACGGTCCCGGTGCACTGGGCGCTGCCGGTCCTCGGCTGGCGCGGCGTCTTCTGGCTCGCGGCGGCGCTGCTCGCGGCGATCGGCGTCGCGATGTGGATGCTGCTGCCGCGCGACCACGAGCGCGTGCGCGAGCCCGGTGCGCCCGCGGCATCGTTCGTCGCGTCGCTCGGCGGCTATCGCGAGGTGTTCGCCAGCGGCTACTTCTGGCGGATGACGATGACCGCTGGCGTGGTGCAGGGCGGCTTCGTGGCGATGCAGAGCCTGTGGGTCGGGCCGTGGTTCGGCACCGTGCTGGGCGCGCAGGGGGCCGCGCGCGCGGACCTGCTGTTCGCGTTCAACTTCGGCCTGATGCTGTGCTTCTTCTCGCTCGGCTGGATCGCGCCGCGCATCGGCACCGAGCGCGCCGCGCTCGCCCGTGTCGTGACCCGCGGCACGGCGGCCGTGGTGGTGCTCGAGCTCGCGATCGCCTGGGCGCACGGGCCGTCGGCCTGGTGGCTGTGGGTCGCCTACGCGGCCGCCGCCACCGTCTACACGCTGGTGCAGCCCCGCGTGGGCCTGGCGTTTCCGGCGCACCTCGCGGGGCGCGCGCTGACCGGCTTCAACCTGGTGATCTTCTCGTGGATGTTCGCCAGCCAGTGGGGCTTCGGCGTCGCGATCGACGCGTTCCGCGGTCGCGGGCTCGACGAGATCGCCGCGTTCCGTGCCGCGATGGTCGGGTTCGCCTCGCTGCACGCGGCCTGCCTGCTGCTGTTCGTCGCCTGGCCGCGGCGATGGGGCGGGCGCTGACGCTGATGCTGCAGCGCGGCCCTCAGTCGGGTGCGCGCTGGAAGGTCCGCACGCCGATCACCACGCCGAGCACCAGCAGCGCGATGCCCGCTGCCGCCCCCGCGGCGGGCGGCTCGCCGCGCCACAGGAAGCCGTAGGCCAGCGCTGTCAGCGTCTCGAAGACGATCAGCTGCCCGACCAGCGAGGTCGGCAGCAGGCGCGAGGCCTGGTTCCACAGCAGCGTGCCCAGCCACGACGCGGCCAGGCCGATTGCGGTCATCAGTCCCACGAAGGCCCACGGGTCGGCGCCGAGCGGAGAGTCGAAGGCGGCCTCGCCCGTGCCCGCGCGCAGCGGCCGCACCGCATGCCAGGCCGCGACAAGCCCCCAGCCGGCGAGCGCGAGCGGCAGCGTGGTCAGACCCTGCGCCGTCGCCCAGGTCGCCGGACTGAAGCCCGGGTTCGCGCGCATCCAGCGCGCGTTGCGGATCGGGTACCAGGTCCAGCAGGCGACCGCGCCGAGCGCGAGCGCGGTGCCCAGCAGCAGCTGCGGGCCGGCGTCGGGCGAGGCCTCGCGCAGCCGCTCGAGCTCGGCGTGGTTGACCAGCGCGATGCCGGCGGCGATCACCGCGAGCGAGGGCGCGAGCCGCGCCCAGGGGAGCGTGCGCTCCGACAGGTTCGAGACCACCGCGATGACCAGCGGCAGCGTGCCGATCAGCATCGTCGGCAGCGGCACGCCCGCGGTCTGGATCGCGGCCGCGAGGCAGCCGTAGTACAGCAGGTTGCCGACCAGCGACAGCCGTGTCGCCTCGGCCCAGTCGGCGCGCGTGAGCCGGCCGAGCGGCTCGCGCGCCGACCAGGCGAGCGCGAGCGCGATCAGGCCGAAGGCCGCGTACCGCCCGACCGAGAGGACCGCCGCCGGATAGTCCGGCAGCATGACCGGGGCCACGAAGACCAGCCCCCACGCGAGGCCGGCCCCGAGCGCGCAGGCCAGCCCCGCGCCGAGATCACCGGCGCGCGTCGGCACGCGGGGCAGTCGGGCGGAATGCGGCGACGCGACCGGACTGGCGCACCGGTCAGCGCGTGAACCCGATCGTCCGATCGGGCTGCGGGAACGGGTCGTCGCGGTACAGCGCGTTCGCCCGGTTGTGCGGATGCGCGGCAGCCTCGAGGAAGTCGAGCACCGGCGACAGGCAGGCGTCGGTCGGCTCGGCCGCCGCCGCCCACTCGTCGCGCGTGCGCTGCGCGAAGCGCTCGGCCAGCACGCGCGCGGTCTCCGGCCAGGTGCCGCGGTCGTTCTGCTTCTTCGGATCGAGCGTGTCGGCGAGCCCGGTCACCTGCAGCAGCTGCGCGTAGAACTTCGGCTCGATGGCGCCGACCGCGACGAACTTCGCGTCCGAGGTCCGGTACACGCGGTAGTAGGGCGCGCCGCCGTCCAGCAGGTTCGCGGCGCGCGGCAGCGTCCACATGCCCGCGGCGAGCAGCCCGTAGAAGATCGGCGACAGCCCGACCGAGCCGGCGAGGATGCTCGACTCGACCACGCCGCCGCGGCCGTCGATGCCCCGGCGCACCAGCTGCGCGAGCACGCCGACCGCCAGGTGCATCGCGCCGCCCCCGTAGTCGCCGACCACGTTGAGCGGCGGCACCGGCGTGTCGGCCGTGCCGATCGCGTTCAGCAGCCCGGCCATCGCCAGGTAGTTGATGTCGTGGCCCGCACGTTCGGAGAGCGCGCCGCGCGCGCCCCAGCCCGACAGCCGCCCGATCACCAGCCGAGGGTTGCTCGCGAGCAGCGTCGCGGGCGCCAGGCCCAGGCGCTCGATCACGCCCGGGCGGAAGCCCTCGAGCATCACGTCGGCGGCGTCGATCAGCGTGCGCGCCTGCGCCAGGCCCTCCGCCGACTTCAGGTCGATCGCGACCGGGCGCTTGCCGGCGTTCGACACGTCGAAGCGCGGATTCGTCGTGACGCCGAGGCCGGGGTCCGCCGGCGGCGAGACCCGCTGCACGTCGGCGCCCAGGCTCCTCAGCAGCTGGCCGGCGAACGGCACCGGGCCGATCGCATGCAGCTCGACGATCTTGATGCCGGCCAGCGGCAGGGAGGCGGGATCGTGCGGGGTCGCGGACATGGTGCGGGCTCGGTGGGAAAGTGCGCCGATTCTAGCCCGCGGCCCGATGCCGGGCCGGCAGGCGAGGCGCCGGGCGTGCCGTTTCGCGGCCGCCGGGCGACCCCGCTCGGGTCCAGGATGCGTGCCCGGCCCGGCGCCTGCCCCCGTGCCCGTCCGGGCCGCGCTCAGGCCTGCGTGCGCGCCTGGGCCGAGGCCTCGAGCAGCGCGTCCGGGCCGGCTGCCCCGGAGACGCCGACGCGGCCGTCGAACACGAAGAAGGGCACGCCGGTGATGCCGAGCTCGCGCGCCCGGCGGTCCGCCGCGGCGATCTCGGTCGCACCCGCGTCGGAGTCGAGCATCGTGCGCGCGGCCGCGCTGTCGAAGCCGGCCTCGCCGGCGATCCGGGCGAGCTCGGCGCGGTCGCCGATGAAGCGGCCCTCGACGAAGTACGCGCGGAACAGCGCCTCCACCAGCGGTTCGGCATCCCGCTCGTCGTGGGTCTGCGCCCAGGCGATGAGCCGGTGTGCATCGAGCGTGTTCGGCTGCTTCTCGATGCGGTCGAAGTCGAGCTCGAGCCCCGCACCGCGGCCGGCCGCGCGCACGCGCTCGTAGATCTGCGCGGCGCGTTCGGGGCCGCCGAACTTCTGCTCGAGGTAGTTGCGCCGTCCGATGCCTTCGGCCGGCAGGTCCGGGTTGAGCTGGAACGGATGCCAGCGCACGACCGGGCGCTCGGCCTCGGGCATCCGCTCGATCGCGGCCTCGAGCTGGCGCTTGCCGATGTAGCACCACGGGCAGACGACGTCCGAGACGACGTCCAGGGTCGGGGGGGTGGCGGTGGAGGTGTCCATCCTGGAACTGTACCCGCAGCCGCGGGTGGGCGTCCCCTAACCCCAGCGCCGGTAGCCGATCGCCTCGGCCACGTGTGCGGGCGCGAGGCGGGCCGCGCCGGCGAGGTCGGCGATCGTGCGGGCGAGCTTGAGCAGCCGGGGCAGCGCACGCGCCGACAGGTCGAGCCGCTCGACCGCCGCGCCCAGCAGCGAGCGGCCCCCGGCATCGACCGCGCAGTGGGCATCGACCTCGGCGCCCGCGAGCGCCGCGTTCGACTTGCCCTGGCGCGCGAGCGCGACCTCGCGGGCCCGCGCGGCCCGCGCCCGCACGGTCGCGGTGGACTCGCCCGTCGGCTGCGCGAGCAGCTCGGTGCGCGGCACGGCCGGCACCTCGACGTGCATGTCGATGCGATCGAGAAGCGGTCCCGACAGCTTGCCGCGATAGCGGGCGACATCGGCCTGCGCGCAGCGGCAGCGCCCGTTGGCATGGCCGAACCAGCCGCAGGGGCAGGGGTTGGTCGCAGCGACGAGCTGGAAGGCGGCCGGGAACTCGGCCTGCCGGCCGGCCCGCGAGATGGACACCCGGCCGGTCTCGAGCGGCTCGCGCAGCGTCTCGAGCACGCCGCGCTGGAACTCGGCGAGCTCGTCGAGGAAGAGCACGCCGCGATGCGCGAGCGAGATCTCGCCGGGGCGGGGCGTGCCGCCGCCGCCGACGAGGGCCGCGCCCGATGCGGAATGATGGGGCGCACGGAACGGCCTGAGCCCCCAGGCCTGCGGCCGCGCGCCCGCGCCGGCGAGCGACAGCACGGCCGCCGACTCGAGCGCCTCGTCCTCGGTCATCGGCGGCAGCAGGCCCGGCAGGCGCTGCGCGAGCATCGACTTGCCGCTGCCCGGCGGGCCGACCAGCAGCAGCCCGTGGCCGCCGGCCGCGGCGATCTCGAGGGCGCGACGCGCGCCGGACTGGCCGCGCACGTCGGCGAGGTCGGCGCAGGCGGCGAGCGGTCCCTCCGATGCGGCCGGTTCGGCGAGCGGCGAAGCGAGCGGCCCGCCCTCGGCGAGCGCGGCCCAGACCTCGCGCAGCGTCGAAGCCGAGCGCGTGCCCACATGCCCGGCGGGCGCGGCCTCGGCCGCGCTCGCGGTCGGCAGCACCAGCAGCCGGCCGGGCGCGTGTCGCCGGACCGCCAGCGCCAGGACCAGTGCGCCGCGGACCGGGCGCAGCGCGCCGGTCAGCGACAGCTCGCCCATCATCTCCCAGCGCTCGAGCACCGCCTCCTTCATGCCGGCCGCGGCCGCGAGGATGCCGATCGCGATGGGCAGGTCGAAGCGGCCGGACCCCTTGGGCAGGTCGGCGGGCGCGAGGTTGACGGTGATGCGCCGGTTGGGGAACTCGAAGCCGCTGTGCAGCAGCGCCGCCCGCACGCGCTCGCGGCTCTCGCGCACCTCGGCGTCGGGCAGGCCCACCACGTGGAAGGCGGGCAGGCCGTTGGCGAGGTGGACTTCGACGCTGACCGAGGGCGCCTCGACGCCCACCAGACCGCGGCTGTGGATGACGGCCAGCGACACGTGCGAGGTCCCGGAAACGCGGCCTGCGGTGCTGCAGCCCGACCGGCTCAGCCGGTGGTGTCGGTCCGTGCGGCAGCGCGGGCCTCGAGGGCCTCGACCCGCTGTCGCAGGCGCGCGACGGTCTCGAGCTGGATCTCGAACTCCTCGCGGGTGACCAGGTCCATCCGCTGGAAGGTCTGCGCGAGCATCGCCTTGACGTTGCGCTCGAGATCGGCGGCGGGACTGGAGCGGAAGAGTTCGGCGATCCGCTGCTGAACGTCCTGCAAAAAGGCCTGGTTTTCCATGCTGACACACTCTCCGGACGACGATCGAGTCTAGCACCGGGCCTCGCGGCGTCCGTGCCCGCGCCTCGGCACTCCGTCGTACGCCTGACGGTCGATGTTGACCTGCCGGCACCGACGAAGAGCGGGTCGGCACCGGGCTGGTGCACCATGGTGGAGGCATCCCCCCTGGCCGACCCGTACCTCGACCCCCCGTCCGAACCACCTTGGTGCGGGTTCGAGTGGCACGGGAAATGCTCAGGTGATGCCAGCCCCATCAATGGATCGACCGATCGATCCGACTTGAACGCACCCGGAGCACTCCTGATGAAAAAAACGCTGATCGCCCTTGCAACCGTCGCCTCGGTGGTGCCGTCGTTCGCCAGCGCCCAGGCGGCCCCCGCCGCCAGCCCGCTCACCGGCAACTTCACGCTCACCTCCGACTACCGGTTCCGCGGCATCTCGCAGAGCTACAAGCAGCCCGCCGTCCAGGGCGGCATCGACTGGGCGCACGACAGCGGCTTCTACCTCGGCAACTGGAACTCGAGCGTCTCGGGCAACCAGTACCCGAACGGCGCCAGCCTGGAGATGGACTTCTACGGCGGCTACAAGTTCCCGATCGGCAAGGACGTCACCCTTGACGTCGGCGCGCTGTACTACTACTACCCGGGCGCCTTCTACAACGGCTTCGCGGGCAAGAAGCCCAAGTTCGACAACTTCGAGCTGTACTTCGGCGGCGTGATGGGCCCGTTCAGCGCCAAGGTCTTCTACGCGATCAGCGACTTCTTCGGCCTCGACGAGACCGTCGGCGGCAAGTCCTCGAACGGCTCGTACTACATCGACCTGAACTACTCGACCGAGATCCTGCCGAAGCTGACCCTGGGCGCGCACGTCGGCTACCAGAGCGTCAAGAACTACTCGAACCTCAGCTACACCGACTACAAGATCGGCGTGACCTACGACTGGACCGGCTGGCTCATCGGCGCGTCCTTCATCGGCACGAACGCGGAGAAGACCCCGTACACGGTCGTCGACGCGCAGAGCTCGAAGTTCGTCGGCAACAACACCGTCGTGCTGTCGATCGGCAAGACCTTCTGATGTGACACGGGCGCGGGGCCGTACGGCCCCGCGCGGCTCTGAGCGCAGGAATCCGCCATGAAACTGATCACCGCCATCATCAAGCCGTTCAAGCTCGACGAGGTCCGGGAGGCTCTCTCGGGCATCGGTGTGCAGGGCATCACCGTGACCGAGGTCAAGGGCTTCGGCCGCCAGAAGGGTCACACCGAGCTCTACCGCGGCGCCGAGTACGTCGTCGACTTCCTGCCCAAGGTCAAGATCGAGGCCGCCGTGGCCTCCGAGCTGGTCGAGCGCGCGATCGAGGCGATCGAAGGTGCGGCACGCACCGGCAAGATCGGCGACGGCAAGATCTTCGTCTACGACCTCGAGCAGGTCATCCGGATCCGCACCGGCGAGACCGGCGGCGACGCGCTCTGACCGAACCCACGATACTGAGGACTCCAGAAATGAACCGCATCGCACGAACGCTGGCGCTGGCCGCAGCGCTGTGCCTCGCCCCGTGGGCCGGCGCCATCGCCGCCGACGCCGGGGCGACCGTCGCCAAGACCGCTCCGGTCGTCCTGCTCGCGCAGGCCGACGCGAAGAAGGACGAGGCGCCCGCCGCAGCGAAGGCCGAGGCCGCACCGGCCGCCGCCGAGAAGGCCGCCGAGGCGCCCGCCGCCGCCGCGCCGCCGCCCGTGCCCAACAAGGGCGACACGGCGTGGATGATCATGGCGACGGTGCTGGTCATCCTGATGACCATCCCGGGTCTCGCGCTGTTCTACGGCGGTCTCGTCCGCACGAAGAACATGCTGTCGATCCTGATGCAGGTGATGATGGTCTTCTCGGTCATCACCGTGCTGTGGGTGGTGTACGGCTACACGCTGGCGTTCGGCGGCGGCGGCAGCTTCTTCGGCGGCTTCGACAAGCTGTTCCTGAAGGGCGTCACCCCCGACTCCGTGGCCGCGACGTTCTCCAAGGGCGTCTACATCCCCGAGTACATCTTCATCGCGTTCCAGTGCACGTTCGCGGCGATCACGCCGGCGCTGATCATCGGCGCCTTCGCCGAGCGCATCAAGTTCTCGGCGGTGCTGCTGTTCTGCGTGCTGTGGTTCACCTTCTCGTACCTGCCGATCGCGCACATGGTCTGGTACTGGGATGGTCCGGACGCGATCACCGACGCCAAGACCCTCGAGGCCGTGACCGCCAACGCGGGCTGGCTGTGGGCGAAGGGTGCGCTCGACTTCGCGGGCGGCACGGTGGTGCACATCAACGCGGGCATCGCCGGCCTGGTGGGTGCCTTCATGGTCGGCAAGCGGGTCGGCTACGGCCGCGAGTCGATGGCCCCGCATTCGCTCACCTTCACGATGGTCGGTGCGGCGCTGCTGTGGGTGGGCTGGTTCGGCTTCAA